>JAIRRR010000055.1 GCA_031255875.1 Treponema sp. | reverse complement strand
ACATTATGGACAGACACCCTTGAAAACCGCATTTTCGCAGCCCTTGGGCGAGAAAATGCATCGGACTAAAGTCCGCAGTCTGTCCGCAAAGTAACCGACTTTGTGGACAGACACTATTTACTTATTCATTTTACCGCATCATCCGGCCCTTGTCAATTGTAAAAGTTGCAAAGCAGCGCCTTTACATTTGCAATGAACTTCCAGCCGGGGGGCCTGTTACCGGACGGGCGGCCGCAAACGCCGCAGGCCCTGTCCGGCCCCCCTGCGGCCGGGCCAGGGTCCCGGCCTACCACTGTCCGGGGCCGAACCGAACTTGATAAGCCCCCCGGATTCCCGTAAAATAAAGGTATGGAAAAAATACCCCCTTTTCTTAAAAGGCTTGCCATGCTGGCGGCGCTCGCGCTGCTGGTACCGTGTGCGGCGGCGTCCGATCCCATGGACCTGGGCGAAAATGTCAGGCAGGCATTTCGCAGGGCGGGGCTGCCCCTGGCAAGGGAGAAACGGCCGGTAGTTGATTTTTCGTTAAAACTTGTTGACGGCAAAACGGTCACCCTGAGCGCCCTCAAGGGCAAGGTCGTCTTCCTGAATTTCTGGGCCACCTGGTGCCCGCCCTGCCGGGCGGAGATGCCCTCCATGGAAATTCTCTACCGGCGCTTCCGCGATCAGGGCCTGGAGCTTCTGGCGGTGGACCTCATGGAAAACGGCAAAGCGGTTTCGGATTTTCTTTCGGACAACAAGCTGAGCTTTCCCGCCGCCCTTGACTCAAACGGCCGGGTCGGCAGCGACTACGGAATCCAGGCAATACCGGCCACCTTTATCGTGGACCGGGACGGGAAGATCATCCTCTATGCGGCAGGCGCCCGCAACTGGAGCGCGCCCGCCGTTATCGCGGCATTTGAGGAGCTTCTTAAGCATGGAAACTAATATTTCCGTATTCACGGCCTTCGCCGCCGGGCTGCTCTCCTTCGCGTCGCCCTGCGTCCTCCCGCTTCTGTCAGGCTATCTTGTCTTTATCAGCGGCGCAAGGAGCGGCGGCGGGGAAGATGCCGGGGAAGACGGAACGGCCCGGGCGGCGGGACTCTTCTCAAGGCGGCAGCTCAGGGCGCTTATTTCAACGCTGTTTTTCGTGCTCGGGTTCAGCGCGGTCTTCGTGCTGCTCAGCGTTATCATATACGGATTTATCCTGTTTCTGGGAGGGGCCGGCAGGATACTGAACATCGTCTCAGGCTCCCTGATAATGGCCCTCGGCCTGAATTTCCTCTTCAATTTTATCCCCTTTTTGAAGTACGACGACAGAAGCGCCTCCTGCGAGACCTGTACGCCCGGCCATTCTATTCTCGCGGCAAAAGAGGGATCGTTCCTGCACCCCTCAAGGCGGCCCCGGGGCTTCCCCGGCTCGTTTATCGCGGGCCTCGCCTTCGGCGCGGGGTGGACCCCCTGCGTGGGGGCTTTTTTGGGGAGCATCCTGCTCATGGCGGGCCAGAGCGGCAAACTGGGCCTGGCCGCGCTTTACCTCGCGGTATATTCGGCGGGGCTCGGCGTCCCCTTCCTTATCGCCGCCTTTTTCTGGAACGCCCTGATGGATCAGGCCCGCAAAGCAAGGCGGCTGCTGCCCTTCATACGGATCATAAGCGGCGTGTTCCTCGTCGCGACGGGCCTGCTGATGGCCTTCGGGCGCTTTTTCCTTTTGAACAGCTTTTTCCAGATGAGCGCCTACCGCCTCTCGCTTTGGGCCCGGAGCGGCTCCCCGGGCGTAAGGCTTATCCCGGCCCTCGTCTTCCTCCTCTTTTCCGCGCTGCCCCTTGCCGCAAGCCTCGTGAAAAAGAAAAGGCTGCCCGCCCCCCTGCCGTTGATCTTTTCAACAGTATTCCTGTTTCTCGCAGCCGCGAGCGCCGCAGGGATCATCAACTGCGCGGACTACCTTTCGCGCTGGCTCGGGTATAGCGGGATTTAGCAGCTTTTTGCGCTTCGCGCAAAAAGAGGGAAGCGCAACGCTACCGCTCAATTGACAACGCGCTCCCCGGCGCTTCCCCGGCCCGGCGGAGGCCGCGCAGAAAACCGAGGATGGCCGCGCCGCTCGGGGGGCAGCCCTTGGCGGACGCGCCGAAAGCGGCGGTACAATTGCCGGAACCTATTTTGCCGGCCTTGCCCGCGAAGCCCTGCCCCACGCATACACGCCCGGGAAGGCGGCGGAGTTCTTCTTCGCCCATACGGGAAAGGGCGAATACAAGCGCCGCGTAACAGGCGCTGCACGCGTTATTCTCGTCTATGTACGCGGCCAGGCGGCGCGCCTTGCCCGTAGGCCTCGCGGCAAAAGAGGCCGCGTTTTTCGGCGCGGCAATTTCCCGGACAAGGGCCCCGCCAAGGTTTGCCGAACCTACGCCCAGTTTTTCCGCGAAACCGATGTAGGGGATATCCTCCGCCGCGTAGCCCATCTGCGCGGCGACCCAGGCATCGCAGAGCACCGGATCGCGGGCGGCGAATACGCGGTTCGCGGCTACCGGATTGCCCCCCTCCTCAAAATCAGGGTCCCCGCAGATACCGTCCGCAAGTATAAAATCGTTTCTCACAACAGTGTTAAGATGGGCAATGGGCTTATGCAGCCCGATAGTATGGAAACGCCGTTTTTCGGAATTGGGAATAACGCCCTTGTTGTTTTTAAGCGCGCAGGTAATAAGGGTTTGGCAGTGGCCTTTCATTACCGGGAGGTTGATCATAAAATCCACCGCAAGGGCGCTGTCGCAGATTTCGATACGCATACCCTTGCAGTCATGGCTGCGGTGCGTATCGGTCTGCGTGTCGATAAGTTCCACGCGGCTGCCCCCGGAACTGAATTCCGACGCGAGCGCGGTATAACCGCAGCGGGGAAAAGCTTCCCCGGTACGGCTTCCGGCCCAGGAGCCTTCGATTATGGCAATATTCCTAAAGCCGTTTTTCTGAAGATACCTGACAAGCCCCCGGGCGATCCCGCTGTGGGTGGTCGCCCCCTCGTCTGCGGGCCTGGCCACCACCAGGTTCGGTTTAAGGCCGATGCGTTTCGCCCTGTCCCCGATAAGTTCCGCAAGGGCGGCTTCTTCCGCGACGCGGTACGCCATCTCCTCGGGCCTGCCGCCGTATATCACCAGTATTTCATTTTTTTCCATCGCCTTATTCTTCCTCGATTCTCAGCCGCACCGATTCCCGGTGGGCGGGCAGCCCTTCCATTTCAGCGAAACCCATGGCGGATTCCGCGAGAGCCGCGCAGCCTTCGCGGGACAGGTACTGATGAAAGGCCGTTTTGATAAAAGTCCCCACCCACACGCCGCTTGAATACCGGGCCGTGGACATGGTAGGCAGTATGTGATTCGTGCCGGACACGAAATCGCCGAAAGCGACCGGCGCGTAGTGCCCGACAAAAAGGGATCCGTAGTGCTTAAGTTTCCCGGCGGTTTCGCGCTCCTTTTCAGGGGCCACCTGGAGTTCCAGATGTTCGGGCGCGATTTCATTGGCAAGGGAAACGGCCTCGCCGATAGTGTCGGCAAAGTACACGGTTCCATTGTTATCCCATGAAAGCGCAGCCGTCTCTTGCGCGGGAAGGTTGGCGAGCTGTTTTTCTACTTCCTTTTGAACCTGCCCGATAACCGCGGCGCTTGTGCAAACCAGCGCCGGCCGCGCGTCCGGATCGTGCTCGGCCTGGGCCAGAAGGTCGGCGGCGATAAAGCGGGGGTTAGCCGTTTCATCGGCGACGATGAGTACCTCGCTGGGCCCGGCAAGGCCGTCTATCCCCACGTCTCCGGAAACCTGCCGCTTCGCCTCGGTCACGTAGCGGTTGCCCGGGCCCACAATGAGGTCCGTTTTTAAGACAGGCCCCGCGCCGTAGGCATAGGCGGCAACCGCCTGGGCGCCCCCCATGCAGTAGACGGCGTCCGCTCCGGCGATGTCCATGGCCGCGAGCACCGCCGGATCGATGCCCCCGTGGGCCGGCGAGGGGGGGGAGCAGGCCGCGACATGGCCGACTCCGGCGATTTTTGCCGCCGTGACACTCATCAGGGCCGAGCTTGGCAGCGGGTGGCGGCCTGCGGGCACATAACAGCCGCAGCGATCCACGGGAATGAGCCGGTGACCGAGTTCCACGCCGGGAATGCTGCTTTTGTAATGGAGGGGCTTGATGCACTCAAGCTGTTTTTTCGCAAACGCGCGGATACGCGACACGGCAAAACGTAAATGCTTTAACGTTTCTTCCGAAACGTCCCTGTAGGCCCGCGCGACAGCATCCCTGCCGACGCTTACCGTCCCGAGGGGGACCCGGTCAAATTTTTCCCCCAGATCCAGCAGGGCTTTTTCGCCCTCGTCCCTCACCCGGCCTATGATAGCCGCCACCGTTTCTGAAAGTTCCGTATCCTTCCCGGAATGTTTTTTCACCGCTTGTTTTATCACGCTTATAGCCATACGCCATGATAACACAAAAGGCGGGAAAGAGAAAGCAGGACGAGCGGGCCCGGCGCGGGAATCCCACATGCCGTCACCTTCCCTGCACGACCCGGTTCCTGCGCTTGGTATACACGGATATCCCTATCATCCCCGCGAGAGTAAAGACATAGGGGATCGCCAGAATAAAATCCGCAGGAACATTGAAAACCCCCTGCGCGTAGTTTGAAAAAGATTCGGTCAGGCCAAAGAGCAACGCCGCCGCGAAGAGTCCCGGGGGCCTGCGGTTTCCCAGGAATATCACAACCAGGGCTATCCAGCCCTTGCCCGCCGATATGTTCGGCACGAACGCGCCCAGGCTGATCGTGAGCATGGAGCCGCCTATGCCGCAGCAGAAGCCGGAAATCAGGAAGGCGATAAAACGGCAGCGGCCGCTTTTTATGCCCAGCGACATTAACGCCCGGGAATGCAGCTCGCAGGAACGGAGATGAAAGCCGAAGGGTGTTTTATAAAGCGCCAGCCAGGCGATGAAGAGCAGCAGCCATGAACAATAGACATAAAAACTGTGATTCATAAATAACGCATTGAAAACGGGTATTCTTTCAAAAATATTTACGCTTAATGCCCCCAGCCTGGGAAAACCGTCGAACACGACTATGCCTCTGGTAGAGAATATTTTATTGGAAAGCACCGCCGTAATCCCCGGCGCGAAAAGATTTGCCGCGAGAGCGGCGATAAATACATTTGCCTTTAACCTAAAGCTGACAAAGGCGGTGAGCGCGGCAAGCAGCATGGAGGCGAGGATCGCGGCGAGAATGCCTGCGGCAATGCTGCCGGAAAAATGAGTTACCGTTACGGCGGCAAACGCGCCCAGGAGAAGCTGGCCTTCAAGCGCGATGTTGAGCGCCCCGGAAAGCTCCGTAAAAAGCCCTCCAATCGCGGCAAAGAGGATGGGCGTCATAATACCGACGGCATCGTACAGGACCGGCACGGATTCACCCATTACAATTTCCCCCTGCCCCTGAAAAAATTCCCAAGCACGGCGCTTGAAACCAAAAAGAACACTACCGATTGCACGATCGAGGCGATCTCCATCGTGACATCGGAAAACTGCATGGCAAGCCGGGCGCCGGAACCTATCCAGGCAAAGAAAAGCGCGGCCGGAACAACCAGCGCGGGCTTTGACCGGGCGATAAGGGCGACGGCAAGGCTGTTCCAGCCCAGCCCCTGGGAGAATTCCTTGACGACGGAAAAATACGTCCCATAAACCGCCATGCCGCCCGATACGCCGTAAAGCGCCCCGGAAAGAAACATGGATACGATGACGCTGAAACCTGTATTGATCCCGCCGTAGCGGGCAAACACCGGGTTGAGGCCCGAAATCCTGATTTCATAACCGGCAAGGGTCCGGTACAGAAAGGCCCACACCAGAATTGCCGCGAGCAGCGCGAAAAAAACAGCCGCGCTTAAATTTGACGGGGGCAAAACAGGGGGGAGGCGGAACAGTTCCGGTATTTTCCGCGTAGACTGGAGGCTGGTAGCCGGATCGAGGAAGGGGCCGGTGACGCAGTAATTGGTAACGAGGACGAGCGCGTTGGAAACAAGAAAGCTGGTAATAAGCTCGCTGGCGTTCCAGCGCACCTTGCACAGGCCCGAGAGGGCCGCAGCGAGCCCCGCGAAAACAGCCCCGGCAAGGAGGGCCGCCGCCGCGCCCGCATACCCCGCGCCTTCAAACGCCAGGGCGGCAACGGCGGTAATAAAAGCCCCGGAATACACCTGCCCTTCCCCGCCCAGGTTCAGATTCCCGGACTTCATGGCGACGGAAACGCCAAGCCCGCCAAAGACGAGGGGGACAGCGCTGTTTATCATGTTGCCGAAATAATAGACAGTCCGGAAAGGCCCCAGGAAAAACAGCAAGAGCGTTTTTGCCGGATCGTCGCTTAAAAGAAAAACCAATACCACCGCCGCCAGGAGGGAGATAGCGAGGACCAGCAGCATGCCCCCGGCGTTCATCCCAATACCGGCGATTGTTTTATCAAGCCCCTGCTCAAAGCGGTTCGGGGGATTATCGGGCGCCCTGCCCGACCCTACCGCTGTTTTGGCTGAAGGCGTTTTCCTGCCCCGGCCCGGGGGCGAGCCCGGGGCATCAGCGGCCGCGCTGCCCGCAGTGTTTGCAGGGCGCGGCGTCACGGCGGGCCCCCGGCGAGCCCCAGCATGTACGAACCAATTTCTTCTTTTAGCCGGGCCCGCTCTTCATCTTCCCCTTCTCTGCCGGCCAGGGGATTGGCTATCTCCGCAACAATGGCGCCCCGGCAAAACACCAGGATCCTGTCCGCGTTGAAAAGAATCTCGTCCATGTTGGAAGAAATCAGGATAACGGCGGCCCCCCTCCCGCGCAGCAGCCCTATCTGCCCGTATACATAACGGCTCGCGGAAACGTCAAGCCCCCAGGTCGGTTCAGAAAAAACGAGACAGTCCCGGTACCGGTCGATTTCCCTTGCCAGGATAAGTTTCTGGATATTGCCCCCGGAAAGGGAGCGGAGGGACTGTTCCGCCTTTCCGTCGATACCGTAGCGTTCAATAAGGCCCCGCGTAAAATGGCTTAAGGCTTTGTTGTCAAGAAAGCCCCTGGGGAAAAATTCGCGGCGGCGCTTGATCATCATGTTTTCCGCCACAGAGGCGTCGGGCGCGGTTCCCACGGACAGACGGTCGCCGGGAACATAGGCAAGGGCCGGTTTACGGAGAAAACGCGGTTTAAGCGCGGAAATATCTTTTCCCCGGCGGAGTATCCTGCCCCGGGTAACGGGAAGAAAGCCCCCCAGCACCGCTTCCAGGGTTCCAAGGCCGTTGCCCCCTACCCCGGCGCAGCCCAGAACCTCCCCGGAATAAACGGTAAAACTAACAGAATTAAGCGCCGGGCGTTTCTGTTTGCGCCGCAGTACCGTTACCTCTTCAAAGCTGAGGACCGGTGTTTTTCCCGCTTTCCGGCTTTTATCCCGGCCCGCTTTTTCCTGCGGAGGCGCGTTTGCCGCCGGACGAGCGCCCTCCCCCATCAGGAGGCGGGAAAGTTCGCGCTCGCCGACATCCTTTGTCTCGAGGATCGCGGCCGCTTCCCCGTTCCGCATGATCAGGGTCCTGTCGGAAATGCGCTTAATCTCGCCCGGCTTGTGGGTAATAAGGATGATGGATTTACCCGCCCCGGCAAGCAGCTTAAAGGTATCAAAAATAGAGGCGATTTCCTGATCGGTAAGGACCGCCGTAGGTTCATCAAGAATAAGAATATCCGCATTCCGGTAGAGGAGCTTGAGAATCTCCACCTGCTGCATCTGCCCCACCGCAAGCGACCCGACCCGGGTACCGGCATCCACGGAAAAGCGGTGGGCCTTGATCACCGCGTTTACCCTTTTCTCGGCCTCGGCAAAACCGTAAAACAGCAGGGCCTTTCTCGGCTCAATTCCCATGACAACGTTCTGGGCCACGG
>JAIRRR010000245.1 GCA_031255875.1 Treponema sp. | reverse complement strand
ACCGCCGCCAGGGAAAAGGAAAGCACCCAAATCTGCCGGGAAGACACGCGAAAAACAGCGAGGCCCCCGGCCGGGCAGGGCCTGCGGGCAATACGGGCGACGGCAAGCGAAAGCTGCCGACTTACAAAGAGGAGCAGCATGCAGGAAAAAACAGCGCCGCCGCGCAGCGCCGCCGCCTCTATAACCGCGACGACATTATCGACATTGACGTACTGGGAGGAAAGGGACCGCTCCACCACATCGGCGCCCAGGGAAGCGTTGTACAGGGACACAAAGAGCTCGGCCTGGGAACGGAGCGCGGCAGGAATGCCGCCGCCCGCGCCGGATGCGTAGGCCAAAAAGGCCAGCGCCCCGGCCACGGAGGCCGCCGCCAGCCGGTAGGCCGCTCTGGGCCTGAGAAAAACGGGAAGCCGGGACGGGGGGGCCGCGACCCAGGCAAAACCAAGGACAACCACGGAAAAATAGACTAGGTCCGGAATCGCGGCAACAAAGGGGAAACGAAGAAAAACCACGGTCCAAAGCGCGAAGAGGCCGTTTCCAAGCACGGCAAAAACAGCGCACAGCCTGGAAGACGCGGCGTTAAAACAAAAAGCGTTTAACCCTATAGGCAGCAAAAACAGAAAATTCAAACACCCGGAACGGCTCAGGCCGACCGAAACCGCCGCCCCAACCAGGGCCGGGAAAAAGGCGGGAAGATCCGGCCTCCGGCCTTCAGGTATTTCCGAATTCAAAACGGACGTTAATCGGCTACAAAGGGGAGCAGGGCTATGCTCCTGGCCCGCTTGATAGCCAGGGCCAGCGCGCGCTGGTGTTTCGCGCAGGTACCGGTAATGCGCCGGGGAAGTATCTTGCCCCTGTCGGTGATAAAGCGGCGGAGGGTATCCGCGTCCTTGTAGTCGATCTTGAGTTTTTGGGTGCAGAATTTACAGACCTTCTTTTTGAAAAAGACCTTTCCCTTGCCGCCCCGGCCAAGGCGCTCCTCGCCGTCGCGGCCGTCCGGATCCGCCTTGTCGCCCCGTTCCATCCGGGGGCCGTGATCGCGATCGATATATTTTTCGTCAAACATAGTAACTCCTTGGATTAGAATACCGTCCCAAAGGCCGGCTTCTCAATTGAGGCCGCCTCAAAAAAACCAAAGTTCCGGGACAGCCCCATTAAAAGGGAATATCGTCGGTAAAACCGTCATCGCCGCCGCCGGCCGGCCCTTCGGCCCGGGCGGGTTTCTCTTCCGCGCCCCGCCGTTCGGAATAGCCGCCGCTGCTGCCGCCGCCCCCGCCGGAACTGTTCCCGCCCAAAAGCTGGAGGTTATTCGCCACAATTTCAACTTTTGAACGGTTCTGGCCGTCCTGCTCCCATCGATCCTGGCGCAGCTCGCCCTCGATCCCCACCTGTTTGCCTTTTAACAAGTACTGATTGAGCGATTCGCCCTGCTTTCCCCAGAGACCGATATCGAAAAAACTGGCTTCGTCAACCCACTGGTCGCCGGATTTCTTCCGGCGGTTCACCGCAAGGGAAAACTTGCATACAGCCTGGCCTCCGGCGGTGTATTTGAGTTCCGCGTCCCGGGTCAGCCTGCCTACCAAAACAACATGGTTTATATCCGCCATAGGCTGCTCTATCCTTTTAGGTCTGCGGCGGCTCGTCGAGCCTGACAAACAGATACTTGAGAAGGTTGCTGTTAAGTTTGAACATCCGGTCAAGAGCGGAGATCTTTACCGGATCAGCCTTGATCGTAAAGAGGACATAACGCCCCCGCTGCCGCTTCTTGATATCGTAGGCCAAATCCCTGTCGCCGAGTTCGTCGGTTTTAACGATTTCCACCTGATTCGTACTGAGCCCGGCTAACAACTGTTCCCGGCCCGCCTGGTATTGGTCTTCCTCCAAGGGGAAGATGACCGTCAGCTCATACTGACGCATGGGTCCTCCTTACGGACAAATTTTTTGGTCCGCCCGGAGGCGGACAAAGAGGCAGTTCCAATATACCAAGCGTTTCCGATTTGATCAAGCGGGGGACCGGGCAATTAGGCAGGCTTGAAAAAATTCCCCTTCAAGGCCCCTAGTGCGCCAGGCGCAGCGTATATTCTGCGGACCAGGCGTCGCCGCTTTCCAGGGACAGGCGGGTTACCGGAAGCACGCAGGTTGACTGGTAGAGCCGCCGCTCCCTGCCGTAAACCGGGCAGTCCGCGTAAACCGGCACAAAATGGGCGTCAAATGTCCTGTTACAGGAAAGCGTGATGATGAGCTCGTTTTCAAGATCGTCAAGCTCGACCGCCTGGGTACCGGACAGTTCCCCCTGCCCGCCGCCCAGGGCGTCCCTGCCCCCGGGGCCGGCTTTGTATACCCGCAGGTACTTTTCCCCCTCCCCGGGGAAAACCAGATCGAGGCGGGGGGCAAAGTCAAATTCTGTTTTCCGGGCGCCCTGGTTGACAAGCCTGTACTGTACGGAAAGGCCGTCCCGCTTAAGGCAGCAAACCTTGTTTATCTCGATTGATCCGAGCGCCGAAACGGGCGCTTCGGCGGCCCCAAGGCGGAAGCCGGCCTTCTGCCGGGCCTTGTCTATTTCCAGGACCTCGTAGGGTTCGACGCCGCAAAAGCGCAGCCGCCCGGTTTTTTCGGCGTCCCGCGTGGAAAAGCCCGCTTTGGCAAGGGCCGGCGGGGAAAAACCGGGAAACGCCAGGATATCCGTAAACGCCATGCGCGTTTCCGGGGATTCGGAAGCAGCCCCGGGATCGCGGGGAAGCAGGGTGCCCAGGTAGTTCCAGGAACGGGGGATAAAATCGAATTCAAAAACGGCCGCGCCCTGTTTTTT
>JAIRRR010000139.1 GCA_031255875.1 Treponema sp. | reverse complement strand
GTACATAGCTTATCGCCTGTTCAAGCGGACGTCATATAACGGTATTATCCAAGCTTCCCAAGCTTGTGACGCGGGTTCGACTCCCGTCGTCCGCTGAAAACTTCCTTCCGGGCGGTTACCCGGCAACCTTCCATAAAAACACCAGAAAGCCCGAAAATGCGGGAGTCGAAGCCTTTTTGCGGCCGGGGAGGGCCAAGCAGGTGCGCAGGCCCGGAACGGCAAAGCGCCAGGGACGGCGGTTTAGCAAAAAGGCCGGCCCGGAGGGAGCGGGCAGGAGGCCCGCGAGCGGAGGGCGACTCCCGTCGTCCGCTGGAAATCCCCTTCTGGGCGATTACCCGGCAGCCTTCCATAAAAACACCAGAAAGCCCATGAATGCGGGAGTCGAAGCCTTTTTGCGGCCGGGGAGGGCCAAGCAGGTGCGCAGGCCCGGAACGGCAAAACGCCAGGGACGGCGGTTTAGCAAAAAGGCCGGCCCGGAGGGAGCGGGCAGGAAGCCCGCGAGCGGAGGGCGACTCCCGTCGTCCGCTGGAAATCCCCTTCCGGGCGGTTATCCGGCAGCCTTCCGTAATTGCCGGCCCGGAGCCCTGTCCGCCTTCCCAATCCGGGGCCGGCGGGTTATAGTAAGAACATGAAAATTTTGGCTTACAGTCAGCGGCCGGACGAGGCGCGGCCCTTTGAACGATTCTGCCGGGAGTTCGGCGTGGAACTGAGCGCCCTTGTGGAACCTCCCGACCCCCGGACTATTCCCCGCGCGGAGGGATTTTCGGCGGTCAGTATCATCACCACGCCCCTGGGCCGGGAATTCCTCCGCGATTTCCACGAGATGGGGGTGCGGTTTATCTCCACGCGGAGCATAGGGTACGACCATATCGATACTGCGGCGGCAAAGGCCCTGGGCATACGTATCGGGAATGTGAGCTATTCCCCGGATACGGTGGCCAACTATACGGTCATGTTTATGCTAATGGCCATACGGAAAGTGAAGGCCATCGTCCGGCTTGCCCAGTCCCAGGATTATTCCCTCGCGGGGGTCCAGGGCCGGGAGATGCGGAACCTCACCATCGGCATTGCCGGAACAGGGAGGATAGGCAGGCGGGTTATCGGGAATTTAACGGGCTTTGGCTGCAAGCTGCTGGCCTTCGACAAATACGAAAGCGAGGAAGTCCGCGCCTTCGCGGAATGCGTAAGCTGGGAAGAGCTTATTGCAAGGAGCGATCTTATCTCGCTCCACATGCCCGCCGCGCAGGACAACTACCACATCGTCAACGCCGAATCAATTGCCAGGATGAAGGACGGCGTTTGTATCGTCAATACCGCCCGGGGCTCGCTTATCGACACGGAGGCTTTTCTGGACGCGGTGGAAAGCGGCAAAATCGGCGGCGCGGCGCTGGACGTGGTGGAAGACGAGCGGGGGCTCTACTACAACAACCTCCGCGGCCAGGTTATCCCGAACCGCGCCCTGGCGGTACTGCGCTCCTACCCCAACGTTATCATCACGCCCCACACGGCTTTCTATACGGATCAGGCCGTAAGCGACATGGTCGAGAATTCCCTGCGGAGCTGCATCGCCTTTATGAAGGGCGAGGAAAACCCCTGGGAGATAAAGCTGGCGTAACCCGGCCCGGCCGCAGTTCCGGCGCGGCAGGGGGGCAGCGCGTCCGCCCCGCCATGCCGCCCCGCGCGGCCTACGCCCATTTGATCAGGCCGGTCCTGTAGGGATGGACCAGGGACGGGTGCTTGGGCAGGATACGCACCGTGTGGCCCTGCCAGCCGGTATCGGCGCACTCGATCTTTACCTGGTAGAGGTAGACATTCCCCTCCTGGCTGAGCGCCTTCATCTCCGCCACCTGAGCGCGCTCTATGTCCCTGGTTTGGCTTGAGACCGAGCCGTGGTAGAGCTCTACCTGGAGTTCCGCCGGGACAAGGGCGCCCAGCTCGATATAGGCGCTTACGGTCAGGGAATCCCCCCTCTGCATTACGGGTTTGGCGCTGGAATCGATTTTGATGATCTTAAGGTGATCCCAGGAAGATTTGAGCTTGTCGAAATACGCGGCCAGGGAACCGGCTTCCCTGTAGTCGTCTTTTACCAGCCTGCGGTAGTTCTTAAAGGCCGGGAAATAGAATTTGTTGGAGTAGTCCATAAGCATACGGTGGCTGGACATGGAGTGGCCGATTTCCCTCATGCAGTTCTTCATCCTTTTGATCCACTCGCGGGGAAGGCCGTCGCGGCCCCGCTGGTAAAAGAGCGGGATTATCTCCCGTTCCAGAAGATCGTACAGTGCCTTGCTTTCCACCTCGTCCTGGAGGTTCGTGTCCGCGTATTCCTCCCCGCGGCCTATGGCCCAGCCTACATTGGGGTTATAGGCCTCGTCCCACCAGCCGTCCAGGATGGAGCAGTTGAGGACCCCGTTCATGGCGGCCTTCATGCCGCTGGTGCCGGACGCCTCCAGGGGCCGGCGGGGGGTGTTGAGCCAGACATCCGCCCCGGCGGTAAGGTAGTGCGCCATGGCCATGTCGTAGTTTTCCAGGAAGATGATGCGGCTTTCCACATCGTGCTGTTCGGCAAAATGCACGATGCCCCGGATCAGCTCCTTGCCCGGCATGTCCATAGGGTGGGCCTTGCCGGCGAAAATAAGCTGGATGGGCCGCTCGGTATCCTTGAGAAGGCGGATCAGGCGCTCCGGGTCGCGGAGGAGCAGGTTGCCCCGCTTGTAGGTGGCAAAACGCCGGGCAAAGGCCAGGGTCAGCACATAGGGGGAAAGGGCGTCCTCGGCCTGCTGGAGCCGGCGCTCCACCGCGCCGTTCCGTTTCAGGGTCTGGCGGATCCGGTCCCGGGCAAAGGCGACAAGCCGCTCGCGGCGGCGCTCGTGGGTGCGCCAGAGCTCCTCGTCGGAGATGCGGTCCATGCGGTCCCAGATAGCAAGGTCCGTAGGCTCTTCCTCGAAATGGGGGCCGAAGTACCGGATCAGAAGGTCCTTCATGTTATTGGAAACCCAGGTCTTGGGGTGGACGCCGTTGGTCACATGGCCGATGGGCACCTCGTCCAGGGGAAGCCCGGGCCAAAGCCCCTTCCACATTTCCCGGGAAACCACGCCGTGCAGGGCCGATACGCCGTTGGCATAGGCCGCGAGCTTCAGGGCCAGGACCGTCATGCAGAATTGCTCCCGGTCGTCGTAGGGCCGTTCCCGGCCCAGGCCGAGGAAGTCGTTCCAGGAAATGCCCAGAATTTCGGTCCAGCCTTTGAAGTATTTCTCCATCAGCCCTACGTCGAAACGTTCGTTTCCGGCCGGGACCGGGGTATGGGTGGTAAAGATATTCGTAGGCCAGATCGCCTCCCTGGCCTCGTCAAAATTAAAGCCCCTTTCGGACATCAGCTCCCGGATGCGCTCCAGGCTCAGGAAGGCCGCGTGGCCTTCGTTCATGTGGGCCACCGCAGGGACGATGCCCAGGGCCCGCAAGGCCCGTATCCCCCCTATCCCCAGGAGGATCTCCTGCTGGATGCGGGTTTCCTTGTCCCCGCCGTAAAGGGCCGAGGTAATATTCCGGAAATCCTGGGGATTCTCCTCGATATTGGTATCCAGAAGGTAGAGGGAGCTCCTGCCGACCTTCACTTCCCATATCTGGGCCGATACCTGCCGCCCTGCCAGATCAACCGTAATCTTGACGGGCGACCCGTCTTTCCCGGTTTTGAGCTCCACCGGCATATTGTACCAGTCGTTTTCCGGGTAGCTTTCCTGCTGGAATCCGTCGGCGTTGAGGACCTGTTTGAAATAGCCCTGCCGGTACAGAAGCCCTATGCCCACCAGCGGGAGCCCCATGTCCGAGGAAGTCTTCATGTGGTCCCCGGAAAGCATGCCCAGGCCGCCCGAATATATGGGAAGGGAGACATCTATGCCGTATTCCATGGAGAAATAGGCGACCACTTCCTTCCTTGTCCCCCGGTACCAGGTATCGCCTTTTTTGTACCTGAGGAATTTGTCGTACACTTCCTTAAGGGCGGCCAGGTAGGAGTCGTCTTTGGCAGCCTCCGCAAGCCGTTCCTGGCTGACCATGCCCAGAGTCCGGATAGGGCTCTGCTGGGACTGGAGCCAGATGTCGTAATCCAGCCGGATAAAGAGCTGTACCGCTTCAAAATTCCACGAAAGCCAAAGATTCCGGGCGATCTCTTCCAGGGGTTTCAGCGGGGCGGGAAGTTTCGGTTTGACGGTATAGGTGGAAATATTCATGCTAACCTCTATGCAAATACACGTCCGCCCGGCATCCGCTTACACGGGCTCCCGGCGCGACAAAATTGAGAACGAAACGAAGTTTCATGTTCTAAGCTTAAGTTGCCGCACCCCGAAAGTCAAATTTTTACGGAAATTTGGGGGAAATTCGGGACACCCCGGGGGTTAGCCAGCCGGTAGAGGAGATGCACGGGCTGGTCGCCGTGGGC
>JAIRRR010000110.1 GCA_031255875.1 Treponema sp. | reverse complement strand
GGTTTGTTGGAAAACGCGGGGGAGCTTTGGGGCGTATCTTTTGCTGCCGCAGAACAGAATACGGCTGCGGCTTTACGCGGGGAAAGCCCCGCGCAAGGGATAGAAGCGGTATGCATCCGGGCGGGTTTTCCCGCCCGGATGCATAAGAGCGGATAGCCCGGTCCGGCCGCGTAACGGTGCGCAGGGCGGACGGATGCGCCCAAATTCGACAGAAAAACGAGGCTGTTAAAACCCGGAGACGGCAATGCCGGGAAGGCTGTTTGCCCCGGAAGGAACGCAGGCATTTTTCGATAAATTTGTTTTGACTTTGCTTGACAAAATTTTGAATATTTGATACGGTGTTCTTGCCCGCACGAAGCGCGGAAGGCGCGCAGCCTTCGGATCGCCCGCCGAATGGACGATCCTCCCAGAAGAGAATATCCAATTATCTGCAACAATTCCCCGAAGGGATTACGGGGCTCAGGCCCTGCCCGGAGATGAACTCCTAAAAAACATCTTATTAGGAGTGTGTTATGAAAAAACTGTCTATCCTGGGGGCCGCGCTCGCGCTGCTGGCCGCCGGCCTTCCTGCCCATGAGTTCTTTGTGATGCCCGAGGAGGCAAAGGAATACCGCGCCGGGGACACGGTGCAGATCAACGCCCTGTCCACCCACTATTTTACCGTGGGGGAGGAGCTTGAGCCTGCGGAGGTAAACGAGGTTTATGTCGTAAAAAACGGCGTCAGGACAGGGGCCGACCTTCCCCTGAAGGCGAATCCGGACCGGCTCTGGTACGAAACCGCGTACCGCCTGACCGACAATACCCCGGTTATCGTGGTGGGCAACCGGAAGGGGGGCTTCTACTGCCTCTTTACCGACGGGGGCTACGCCGACGGCACGAGGGCCGAAGCCGAGCGGGCGAATCCCGGAAAAACCGTGGGGACTGCCCGCTATTTCGCGAAATATTCGAAGCTGTACCTGAACCCCGGCGCCCAGGATACTTCCTTTAACAGGCCCCTGGGCCATGCCCTGGAAATTATCCCCCTGGAGAACCCGGCCCAGTACCGGAACGGGTTCCGGCCCAGGTTCCGGGTCTTGCTCAACGGGCAGCCCCTGGCGCACGCGGACATTTCGGCGACCTGGGATTATTACAACTACAAAGCCCAGGATACCTACGCCCAGACCGCCAAGACCGATACGAGGGGGGAGGTCCAGTTCAGGATCACCAGCCCCGGCATCTGGATAGTCCGGATCAGCGATACCCGCAGGTCCGCCCGGCCCGGCACCGACGAAGACAACAATTCCGCTATAGCGGTGTTTGTCGTCCGGTGAATCCGGTGAAAAGGCCGGTTGCCGGAAGGCGCGGAACCCGGGCCGTGAAACGGCGGATTCTTCTGGCGTCGGGGATGGCGGCGGCCCTGCTGTTCCCGGCGGGCCTGGCGGCCCACGGGGTGGAAACGGCCGTTACGACCGGGGCGACCGATTTCCGCGCGGAATCGGTCCGTTTTACCTACAGCACGGGGGAGATCATGTCATTCGCCCGGATCAGGGTATACGCGCCTTCCCGGCCCGATACCGAAACATTGCAGAGCATTACCGACCGGAGCGGCTATTACGGCTTTGTCCCCGACGAGGAAGGCGAATGGCGGATCACTGCGGAAGACGGTATGGGCCACAAAGGGGAAATAACATTGACCGTCGGCGCTCCCGGGGAAAGCGCCGCAGCCGCCCCGAGCGGGTCCGGGTCCGCCTCCGGCTCCGCGCCCCTGGGTTTGCGGATAATCCTGGGCCTAAGCCTTATCCTGAACATCTTTGCGGTTTACAACTTTGTGCTGCCAAGGCTTCCAAAGAAAAGGAGCGCCCGTGCATATCAGTGAAGGGGTCCTTTCGGCACCGGTTATTGCCGCCGGATGGGCTGCGGCTATTGCCGGCATAGGCGTGGGCTTAAAGAAAACGACGGCCCTGAAATTGCCGGAAACAGCCCTGGTTTCCGCCGTTCTCTTCCTCGCCTCGCTGGTCCATGTCCCCCTGGGCCCTTCGAGCATTCACCTGACCATGCTGGGGCTTGCGGGTATTCTGCTGGGCTGGAGCGCGGTGCCTGCGCTTTTTATCGCGCTGCTGCTCCAGAGTATGCTTTTTCAGTTTGGAGGGCTCCTCTCCCTTGGGGTAAATACTGTTGTTATGGGGACGGCCGCTGTTTCTGCCTTTGGGATATGGCGGCTCTTTCCGGGGGGAAAGGGCCGCCGGCCGGGGCGGGCGCTTCAGCCAAGGCGGGCGCTCGCGGCCGGGGTAAAATCTGCCGCCGCCTTTGCCTGCGGCTTTACGGCGGTGATAACCGGGACTTTCCTGGTTACCCTTTCCCTTTTCCTGAGTTCCAGGGATCTGTTCCCCACGGCGGCCCTTATGTTCGCGGCTAATCTGCCGCTGGCCGCGGCGGAGGGGGTAATCACCGCCCTCTGCGTGCTTTTCTTGCAGCGCCTGCTGCCCGGCTATGTACCTGGACAGGCTGGAATTTAAAAACGACGCTTTGAGGGCTATCGACCCCCGCTGCCGCATAGGGGCGGGGGCGTGCCTGATCCTGTCGGCTGTGAATGTTTCCCGCCCCGCTGTTCTGGCCGGCCTTATTGTAGGCGCGACCGCGCTTATGGCAAGGGACGCGCCCCGGGTCCTGAGGCGGCTCGTCCCGGTTAATCTTTTCTCCCTCTTTCTCTGGATCGCCCTGCCCCTCGGCGTCCTGGGGGAGCGGCTTTTCGCCGCCCTGGCTTCCGGCAGCGCTGCCCGGAGCGCCCTGGTTTCCGGCGGCTTTGCGCCGGGCAACGCCGGCCTTGAGGCCGCCCTGAAAGCCGCGCTGCTCTACACCCTGCGGATCAACGCCGCGGCCCTGGTCTACATGGCCCTGATCGTCCCCCTGGGCATAGGCGGCCTTGCGAACGCCCTCTTGAAACTCCGTTTTCCCGCGAAACTTGTGGCCCTCTTCCTCCTGAGCTACCGGTACATCTTCGTCATGCACCAGCGGGTTTTTGCCGCGATCCTTTCCCTGCGACTCAGGCAGCCCCGGCAGGGAACCCTGGGCCGGTGGCGGTCCTACACTGCGGTTTTCGGGACAGCCCTTGCGAGCGCCCTCCTGCGTTCCCGGAAGATAGGCAGGGCCCTGCAAAGCCGGGGCTTTGACGGCGGCCTCCCGCTGACCAGGGCCTTCGCCCTGAAGCCGAGGGACCTGCTCTTTCTCGGCGGGGCCGCCCTCCTCTCGGCCTGCCTCCTGGTCCCGGACGGCTTTTTCGGCGGCTTTTTTTCCAGGGGCCTTTTCAGGGGCATCCTGCCGGGGAAAATATGGAACTTCTAAGGGTGAGGGGGCTTTCGTACCGCTACGAAGACGCCCCGGTCCTCCGGGGCATCGATTTTTGCCTGGAAAGCGGCGGCCGGCTCTGCGTTGCCGGGGCCAACGGCTCGGGGAAATCGACGCTTCTGGAACTTATCGCGGGCTGCATGAAACCCTCTTCCGGGGAAATTCTGGTAAACGGCGAACGGGTTTCCGCGAAAAATGCCGGGACGCGGCGGAAGACGGGCATGGTATTCCAGGACCCGGACAACCAGCTTTTCATGCCCACGGTCTGGGAGGATACGGCTTTCGCCGTGATGCACCGGGGGGTAAGCGCGGAGGAGGGCCGGGAGCTGGCCCTGGAAACGCTCAGGGCGGTGGGGGCGGAACACCTGGCGGACCGGCCCCCGTACAAACTTTCGGGCGGGGAAAAGCAGCGGGCCGCCATCGCCTCGGCCCTGATTCTGAAGCCGGAGATACTGCTCCTGGACGAGCCTACCGCCGCCCTCGACCCCCGGGCCCGCAGGAATATCATCGCCCTGCTCAAAAACCTGGACTGCGCCGCCGTTATCGCCGGGCACGACCTTGATATGATGCTGGAACTCGGGGGGGACGCGCTGTTTCTCTGCCGGGGAAGGGTTGCGGCCCGGGGCAAGGCGGGGGATCTGCTCCGGGACGAGGCCTTTTTACGGAGCATAGGCCTGGAACTGCCCCTGGGCCTTTCGGGCCGCCGGGAAAATTGACCGCCGACTGTTAGTAGTCGGCCCTGCCTTTCCGGGACTTTTTGAGGAGCTTCCGTTTGATGGCTTTCTTCTTCCTGTTCAGAATCGTGGAGGGTTTTTCGTAGTACTCCCGTTTCTTGTATTCCCGGATGATACCTTCTTTTTCAACCATCCGCTTAAACCGCTTAATGGCTTTTTCCAGTACCTCGTTGTCATCAATAATAATATGCGCCAAACAAATCACCTCCTTTCCCGCCGGTAAAGTTATTAAAAGGGAGCGCGGCTGCGCGACTATTCAAATAGTTTAGCGAAAATCTCATTTTTGTCAAGCAATGGCCGGGCAATGCAGGCGTCGGGGTCCGCGTTCTCCCCGGCAATGCGTATTTCCCAGTGCAGATGGGGGCCTGTGGCAAGGCCGGTGGCCCCGGATTCCCCCAGGACGGTCCCGGCCATGACCAGGTCGTCTTCGCGCACCGCGATGGAATCCAGATGGTAGTAGAGCGAATAGACCCCGGGCAGATGCTCTATGACGACCGAATTGCCGGTTACTATGCGGGGGCGGGCCAAAACCACCCTGCCCGGAGCGCAGGCGCTGACCCTGGTCCCCGTCGGGATTCCGTAATCCACGCCCGCGTGGATCGAATTATCCGTCGAGCCGTCCGCGTAGCGGTATACGCGCCGGTCTCCGTAAAAACTTGTCCTGCGGGTGCTGGCTACCGGGGGGGTAAAAGGCCCTTCCGCATATATCCGGGTCCCGGCCCGCCTCAGGATCGCCTGCAATTGTTCCGCCTCTCTTGTCTTCCGGGGGTCCGGCTCGGTACGGAGCGCCGTATTCAGATCGTCCAGATCGATTGTCTCGGAGACGAACTCCCGCCCTTCCACAGTGACGGGGATATCTTCGAGGCCGGGGTGCGGCAGCCCCTCGATTCTGACCGCCGCCCTCCCGCTTTTCATCGTGGAAGGGACCGCGAGCAGCGCCGCCAGGATCGCCGATCCCGCGCCATCCAGTCCAAGGCTGAAGAAGGAGGCCCGGGCCGTCCGCCGCCCGGCGCTGTCCAGGAGGAACGCCCGGGGCAGGGCCGCCGCGTCCTGCCCCGGTTCCGGCGGCAGGGCCAGGGCGACCGCGAAGGGTTCCCCCAACCGGGGGCCCGCGTTCAGCACGGCCGCCCGCAGGCCCGGCCCGGCGGCTTCCGGCGCGGCGGGCGCTTCCAGGGCTGGCGCGGGAACCGAGATCGGAAGAGCGTCGTGTAGGGAAAGAGTGTGAACGCGTGT
>JAIRRR010000090.1 GCA_031255875.1 Treponema sp. | reverse complement strand
AAAAATGAAATAAACATGAGGTTTGCCAGCACCAGGTTGATGTCCTCCTGCAATACGGCCTCGTACATGAGCCTCCCTATGCCGGGGTAGGCGAAGATGATTTCGAGTATCAGGGAGCCGGAGAAGAGGCTCGCCAGGAGATTCGCGCTCCCGGTGATGTAGGGGTTCAGGGTGTTGCGGAAGGCGTGGTTAAAGTACACCCGCCATTCCCTGATGCCCCGGGAGCGGAGGCTTACGATGTAGGGCTGCCCAAGCTGGTCGAGCATGGTGGCCCGTATCATGCGCAGGGTGCCGCCTATGCCGCCCAGGAAGGACGCGAGGAGCGGGAGGAAGATGTGGTGCATATAGGAAAACACGAATCTGCCCGGGGCCTCCGCGAAGGGGAAGGGGGGGTAGGCGGTTACCGGGAAGAGCCCGGTGACGGCTGCGGCGAGCTGGAGCAGGATGAGCATGAGTATGCCCGGGAAGGCGTGAAGCACCAGGGCGAAAAACGTTACCGCCCAGTCGGCGCGGGTCCCGGCCTTGGTGGAAAAGTAGACGCCCAGAAGGAAAGAGAAAAACGTGATGAGTACCAGCGATATTAAGTTGAGGATAAGCGAATTTACAATACGGCTCGCGATGAGGAAGGAGACCGGGGCCCGCGAGATGAGGCTTACCCCCAGGTCCCCGCGCAGTATCACCTGCCTGAGCCAGCGGAAGTACTGCGCGTAGAAAGGCTGGTCCAGGCCCAGATCCGCCCGCATCGCGGCTATCTGATCGGGGCTCAGGGCCGTGTCCGCGCGGCCGCCGCGGGCCTGGGAATTTTCGGAAAAAAGCTGCTGCCTTATTACCTGGTCCACAATGTCCCCGGGCGCGAGTTCCATAAGCGCGAAAACCGCGAAGCCTAAAAGGAAGAGCATTACCGCCATGGTGACGAGGCGGTTTGCAATATAGGAGAGGAGGGGCGCCTTGCGCTTGAATGTGTAGAAGGGCCGCGCGGCCGCCGCCAGAAGCCCCGGGAATTTACCCGCCCCGGCAGTCTGCCGCGCCGCGCGCTTTTCCTGCCCGCCCGTTTCCGCCATTACGGGGCCTCTACTTGAGGAAGACGTGGGTCAGTTTGAGCCCGCTCTTGTTGTCGTAGTACACGTTGCGGTGGTCCCATCGGTTATTAAGCGCGAAAAAACCCCGGACGCGCACCAGGTAGATAAGCGGGCACTGGTCCAGAATGATGCGCTGGTATTCGTCCCAGAACACCTTGGCCTTTGCCGGGTCCACCGTATAGGCGCCTTCGTTGTAAAGGTAGTCGATCCGCGCCTCCCATTCGGTGGCGGGGCTTTCCTGCTGGGGGTACCACATGTGGAGGTTCCCCTTGGACGCCCAGACATTGCTCCCCTGGGAGGGAAAGATGTTGCTCCCGGAAAGCGCCAGGAGCAGGGATTCCCAGTCCCAGGTTTCAAAAAGCTGTTCCACAAGTTTCTGGAAATCCACGACCCGGATATTGGCCTTGATGCCGACCCGGCCCAGCTCGTCCGCGATAATGGAAGCGATGTCGTTATACACGGTGCTGTCCGACTGTATGGCCAGGCTGAATTCGACGGCCCGCCCCTGGCTGTCCCTCATTATGCCGGAAGCGTCCCTTGTTATCCCGATGGAGGACAGGAGCTGTACCGCCCTGTCCGGATCGTATTCGTACCGGAGCCGGATATCTTCGTCGTAGTAGCGGTTGGTTTCGGGGAAGAAATGGAGCTTCGGCATGGCAAGCCCCCGGAACACCTGGTTGATGATACGCTCCCGGTGGAGGAGGGAGCTCATTGCCTGGCGGAATTCCGCTTTGGTAAACCAATCGTAAAAGGGCTTGTCCTTGTTTTTGGGATTCTGGTTGAAGGTCCAGAAATTGGCGCCCTGCGAGCCTTCGTTGTTGTACACGGTATAATCGGCGCCGCGCTCGCCCCGGTTTTTCCCGTCCTGGTTATTTACCAGCTCGTCAAGGTCCTCGGGCCGGGAGACATAGGACTCGATCTCCCCTCCCTGGAAGATAAGTTTCTGCGTGTTTTCGTCCGGGATGATGCGGAGCACCTCCTCTTCCGGGTAGGGAAGGGAAACGCCGTTGCCGTCCTTTTCCCAGTAGTTGGGATTCCGTTTGTATACAAGGCGCTGGCCCGCCGTGTATTCGGTCAGGTAGTACCGGCCGCAGGACGGGATGAGCCTGGGGTCCGTGTTGACCCCGTAGAGATCCAGTACCCCCTCCACGCCGTTCTGGTTTTTCGCTTCCTCGTACCCGAACCGGGGCATAATATCCATGTTGGTCGAGAGGAGCGGTTCCGCCACGATCCGGGGGAAGCGGAACACAAAGCGCAGATCGTCTATCTTTTCAATATTCACGCGGGCCTCGCTCCCGTCTTCCATTTCCAGGAACTGCTGGTAGTACCCCGAACTCTGAAACCGGGGATCGCCGCGAATTTCGTTGTACCAGAAAATAATGTCATCGCTTGTAACTTTTATTCGCCTGTCGGATTCGTACCAGGTCCAGTAGAGATCGTCCCGGAGCGTATAGATAACGTCGAGGGTGTCTTTCTCTTCGTCGGTGCGGATCTCGAAGGACGCCGCGCGGGGTTTCCATTCCCGGATCAGGGGGTCGTAGTCCACCAGGTAGTCAAGCATATAGCCGGTTACGGCGCCTGTTGCGCTGTCCTGTTCGGCGATAAGCAGGTTAAAGCTCTTGGGGTCCTGGTTTATCACGTCGTTCCAGGTCCCGCCGGTTTTTCCGGGCACAAACTCTTCCCCCTGCCAGGGTTTGGAAACGGTTTTTGCGATAATTTCGTTTATCCCCTGGGATTCAAGGGACTGGAGTTCTTCCGGGGAAAGCTCTTCTTCCCTTGAACACGCGGAAAAAACAAGGGCCGCGATTAAAGCTAAAAACGTTATGTGTTTTTTCATTTGTATATACCCCACAGAGCCTGGCTGGAATTCGCGCTTTTTCGGAGCCACGGGAAACCCGGCCGGGGTTTCCCCTGGCTCCCTTCCATTTTAGCCGGGGAAAGGCCCCCTGTCAATTAACGCCGCCCGGAAGCTGCCGGAAGCCCGGGGCGCCGCGCGCGCTCCCTTGCCAAAGCCCCCTGTTTGGGACACAATACGGTATGATGTTCCGCCGCTTCCCGCTTTGTTTGTTCCTGGCTGCCGCGCTGTTTTTCCCCCTTGCGGCCTCCCGCCTTTGGGCGCAGGCCCCTTCTCCGGGCCGGGGGGACTACCTTACGGTCAAGATCGCCGTCATGGGGCCGGGGGACGAGCTTTATTTCTGGTGGGGCCATATCGCCCTGGTTATTGACGACGCCTTTACCGGGGAAAGCCGCTTTTTCGATTACGGCGTCTTCTCGTTCGAGAGCGACCGCTTCTTTTCCAATTTTGCCTTTGGCCGTCTCCGCTACAGCTGCGGGGTGTCTCTTGCGGAGCGCAGCTACCGGGTTTACCGGGAAACCAACCGGGACATTACGGTATACACCCTGGATCTGCCGCCGGAGGTCCGGGACGAAGTGCGGCGTTTCGCGGAAACCAACGTGCTTCCGGAAAACAAGTACTACTGGTACCATCACTTTAAGGATAACTGTTCCACCCGTATCCGGGACATCGTCGATCTGGCTGTCGGAGGCCAGTTCAAGGCCGCCTTTGGGGACGCCGCCGGGCGCTATACCCTGCGCCAGCATGTCAGGCGGCACACCTGGTTTAGCCCGTTTTTCGACTGGATTCTCAACTTCTGGATGGGGCAGGATATCGACAAGCCGATAACCGTATGGGAGGAGATGTTTCTCCCCCAGGAGGTCGGGAACAGGATCGAGGATTTTACCTACACCGGCCCGGACGGCGTCAGGCGGAAGCTGGTGGCGAAAACGGAAATTCTCTACCGGGCGGCAAACAGGCCCCCGGTGCTGGACGTTCCCCGGAGGCAGTGGCCCCGGGAGCTTGCCCTGGGGCTTGCCGTCTCCGCCCTTGCCGTGTTCCTCGCGCTGCTGGGGCGCGGGCGCCCCGTTGCCTCAAGGGCGGGCCTGGGCCTGCTCCAGTCCTTCCTGGGGCTTTTTTTCGGGGCAGCGGGATCGGTGCTCCTCTTTATGACTTTCTTCACCAACCACGATTACACGTACCACAACATTAACATCATTTACATTAACCCCCTGCTTTTCGCCGCGGTCCCGCTGGGTATACTTTACGCGCGCGGG
>JAIRRR010000038.1 GCA_031255875.1 Treponema sp. | reverse complement strand
AGAACGCCCGGGCCGTCTCCGCCGGGCCCCGCGCCGCCCGCCCCGCCGATAAAGACGAGCCTCCCGCCGGCGAGCATCACCGCCGCCCGATCCCCGCAGCTTGCCCCGGCGGCCGGGGCCCCCCCGAGGTTCGGAAGAAGGGCCGCCCCCGCCGCGTCCCGACCGCGCGGCAGAAGCACGGCGCTCCCCTCGTTGTAGAGGAGGAGCAGGGCCCCCCCTTCCAGGGGAAGGATCATTTTAAGGGCCGGGCGGCCCCCCCCGGAAGGGCTGTTTTCAGATCTTCCCCCGGAAACCGGCCCGCGCGGCGGCTCCCAAACCGTTATTTTCCCGAAGGCGTTCCCTTCGAGTATATTCCCGTTTTCAAGCAGCAGGGCAAAGCCGCCGCCGCTGTCCATAACAGGGCCGAAGGCAATGGGCGATTCCAGGCTCTGCGCCCAGAGGGGGTAGCCTGCGGCGTTAAAGCAGCAAATGCGTTTTCCGGTAAACAGGAACACCCGCCCGTCCCAGCCCGAAATTACCGGGGCGGCAAGCGGCTCTCCCAGATCCCGCCTCCAGAGTTCCCGGCCGGCCCGGTTTATCGCGATAAAGACGCCGGTGGTTCTGCAAATGTAGGTGGTGCCGTCCGGGGAACGGCCCAGGTAGGGGCCAAGCCGCCCCCGGGCGTTGAAAGTCCAGAGCAGGTTCCCCAGGGCGCTATAGGACCGGAGCGTCCCCCCGTCGCTTACCGCAGTGATAAGGCCCGCCTCGGCCAGCGGGGGGCCGAGCATGGTCCCGTCCATGGAATGGCGCCAAAGCGGCGTCAGGGACCGGGCATCTTCCCGCGCCGCTCCGGAATCGTCGGCCGCAGAAAGGCGCGGGGAAGCGCAGAGCAAGAGGCAGAGGCCGGCGGCTGCTAGCGGGCGGAATATCATTTCCCCCTCGTCAATACCGAGAGGCTCTCGATATGGGCAGTCTGGGGGTAAAAATCGTAAAAAGTAAGGGACTCCAGCCTGTAACCCCCATCCCGCAGCGCCCGGCAATCCCGGGCCAGCGACGCGGGATCGCAGGAAACATAGGCCAGTACCGGCGGACCCTGCCCGGCCAGGTATTCCCGGAGAGGGCGCGAGAGCCCCCGCCTTGGCGGATCGGCCACCGCGAAGCCGTAGCCGGCCTGCTTTTCGCGCAGGAGTTTCCGCACCCAGCCGTCTTCCGTCCCGGCAAAAAACCGGCAGCCCTTGCCGGTGACATTTTCCCGCGCCAGGGCCAGCGCCGCCCTGTTTTCCTCGACAAGATCGAGACGCTCGAACCTGTCCTGCAAAAAAGCGGCAAAGGTCCCCACCCCGCAGTAAATATCCGCTGCCGGCAGCCGGGGGTCGGCCTTTTCCGCAGCGGAAAGCAGGCCGGGGATGAGTTTTTCGAGCATCGCCGCGTTGCTCTGGAAGAACAGCCCCGCGTCTGCAGTTATTTCCCGGTCCAGAACCGGGACGCGCCCCCGGCTTGGGTACCCCGGCCCTTCGGATGAAACGGAGGCTTCGCGCAGGAAGAGATCGCCCTGCGAGTAAAGCGTAATCCCGCCGCCCGCCACCTGTTCCCGGCTGTTTTTCAGGAAACGGCGTATCCGGCCGACGGCGACCGGGCAGTCCTCTGCCGGGACAATTTCCCCGCTTTTCCTGCCCTTGAACCCGGTTTTCCCGGATTCCGGATCGCGGTGGAGCCGGACCCGGTTCCGGTAGGCGTAGGGCGGGGAGGGGACAATCCCGATTTCCGGCAGATCGCCAAAACCGCCGATGCGGGCGAATGCGTCTTTCAGGATAGCCGCCTTTTCCGCAAGCTGGGCTTCGTAATCCAGGTGCTGGAGGGAGCAGCCCCCGCATCTGCCGTAAGCGGGGCAGCGCGGGGCAACCCGGCGGGGGGAAGGCTCTTCGATACCGACCAGCTCCGCCTCCGCCCAATTTTTGTGGAGGGACCTGATCCGGATGCCGGCCAGATCGCCCGGCGCGGTAAAGCCGGTAAAAACCGCCATGCCCCTGTCCGTTGCCGGGCCGCCCTCTCCACCGGGCGCGGGGATGCGGGCGACCCCCGCGCCTCCCGAGGCGATCCGTTCTACCCTCACGGTAAAAAAATCGTCAATTGTCATTGTTGTCATTGCACGAATCGTTTATTATAGCGTAAGATATGCCCATGGTTGAATCAATTATAACGGAAGACGCGGGAGAGATCAAAGCCGCAGAGGAGTGGTTCGAGTCCGGGGGCGGGACCAGGCTTTTTCTGCGGCGCTGGACTAAAGAGCGCGGGCTTAGGGCCGTTCTGCATATTGTGCACGGCATGGCGGAACATACGCTCCGTTACGACAGATTCGCCCGGCGGCTTTGCCGCGAGGGTATTGAAGTGTGGGCCGCCGACCAGCGGGGCCACGGAAAGACGGCCGATCTTTCGGTGAACAAGGCGGGCAAGGGCGGGCTCCTGGGCCACTGCGACGATGTTGACGGGATATTCGCGGTACAGGACGACATCAGCCGGATTAACCGGGCGATCAGGAATGCCCATCCGGATCTGCCCCTCTTTTTAATGGGCCATTCCTGGGGATCCTTTTTGGTCCAGTATTATATTGAAGACGAGGGCGCCGCTTCCGGGGAATCCGGGGCCGCCAATATCCAGGGCTGCATCCTTTCCGGGACGCGCGGGCCTGACGGCGTTAAGATCAAGGCCGGGGCGCACGCGCTGGCCCTTATCTCCGCGCTTGCCGGCCCCCGCAGGGGATCGCGCCTGTCCCGGATGCTTTCCGACGGTTCTTTCAACAAGGCTTTCAGGCCGAACCGCACCCCGTTCGACTGGCTCTCCCGCGACGAGAAAGAAGTGGACGCGTATGTCGCGGACCCGGCAAGCGGGATGCTCTGCTCAGCGGCTTTTTACCGGGACCTTGGGGCGCTGCTCAGGGAGATACACCGGAAGGACCGCATGGCAGCCATAAGAAAGGATCTCCCGGTTTACGTGTTCGCCGGCAATTCGGATCCGGTGGGCGATATGGGGAGCAGCCCCACCGCGCTGGTTGACGCGTACCGTTCCCTGGACATAAAGAACCTCGATTTCGTGCTGTACCCCGGGGCAAGGCACGAGCTGCTGAACGAAACCAACCGGGAAGAGGCGACCGGCGATCTCATCGCCTGGCTGAACAAACATATTAATTGAGGCCGCCGGGGTCTGACGCCGCGAGTCAGCTTCTTTGCCGGGCCTTGGAGGGGTTTCTTGCGTATCCGCTATTCAACACGTGAAGACGGCAGGCCGGTCAGAAAGGCGAATATCTACACCCGCGAGGAACACGGCATCAATTTTGCCGATGTGGACAAGGACGCGGTGTGCATAGTGGAAAGGCTGCGCGCCAACGGCTATGAAACCTACATTGTCGGGGGCGCCGTCCGGGATCTCATCCTGAAAAAAAAGCCCAAAGATTTTGACATTGTAAGCGCGGCAAGCCCGGCGCGGATCAAGCGGATATTCCGCAACGCCCGGATCATAGGCCGCCGCTTCCGGCTGGTGCACGTGTATTTCGGCCCCAGGATATTCGAGGTTTCCACGTTCCGTTCCCTGAAAGACGGAACCACGAGCAACACCTTCGGCACTATCGAAGAAGACGTGCTCCGCCGGGATTTCTCGCTCAACGCCCTTTTCTACGACCCCACAAAGCAGGAAGTGGTGGACTATGTGGGCGGCATGAAGGATATACGGGAAAAGCGCATACGGTCCGTTATCCCGCTCAAGGTGATCTTTCAGGATGATCCGGTACGCATGATCCGCGCCGTAAAATACGCGGCCTCGGCGGGCTTCGCCCTGCCCCTGCTTCTCCGCTGGAAGATCCGGCGGCAGTCCGCCCTGCTCGCGCCGGTTTCCCCCTCCCGCCTTACCGAGGAGATCATGAAGATCATCCACGCCCCGTGCGCCGCTGAAATTGTTGACAGCCTGGACACCCAGGGCCTTTACGTCTACCTCCAGCCGCACGCCTCCGGCCTGATGCGCGACCCCGGTTTCCGCGCCCGTTATCTGAAGAGTTTTGCCGCCCTGCGGGAAAAGGCCGGGGAAGCCGAGATCCCCGGGCGGAACCTCGCCGCCCTGATACGCGACTACCTTGAAGACTACCTGGACTGGGACGCGGGGGCGCACGAAAATTACCGGAACGCCTTTATCGCCGCGAGGCAGTTCGTACTTCCCATGAACCCCCCGCGCGTGGAGCTTGACCGGGCGGTGCGCCTCCTCTTTGCCGAACACGGAATCACCTTGAAGAAGGCCCGGCTCTTTGAGCGGGGGAAAATCGTCTTCCGCGCTGCCGCCGGGGAGGAAGAAAAGGGGGATATGCCGCTTGAAAGGCCGGCCGCCGCCGAACCCGCCGCGCCCAAGAAGAAGCGCCGCAGAAGGCCGCGCCGCAAGAACCCCGCGCCCGCCGCCTCCGCGCCGGAAAACGGGGAATGAATCCGCGCGCCTTCCAATAACGGGTGAATCGTTCGCCCCCAAGGAGGGCTATACTACGCCGGAAGAGATTCAAACATGGATGGAGCCGGATGCTTCCGGCAAAACCGGGGGTTTGCCTTGTTTTTTAATCGCGGGATTTTCTTGAAGTTTTGATACAGCGGCTTCTCCCGCCCTCCCTTTTTTAAGGCGGATCAGTTTTCGGCGCGGATCAGGGCTTCCCGGAAACCCGCGGCCCCCAGCTTGCTCGCTATCGTCTGTACGTCGTCGGAGCGGACCTGCGAAATAACCACCCGGTAAAATTCCCCCGCCCGTTCGTAGGCCGGGTTAAGCCCCGCCCTTCTGAGCCTTTCGAACGCGTCGGCGGCATTCCTGGGAACCTTGAACGACCCTACCTGGATGCGGTAGCTTTTCCCGTCGCCCGCCGGAGGAATAGCCGGCCTGATAATCGCCGGCGGCAGGGGCACTTGCTCCGCCCTGGGCGAGGGGATGAAAGCCGATCCGTCCTGCATCGAGGGTACCGGCGCGTTCTGCGCCGCCGAGGCCGAAGAGGGGGCGGTTTCCGGGGGATAATAGATCGGCGAAGACGGATAGGCCGGTTCGGCAGCCGCCGGGAAGGCGGGCTGGGGCGTCCCGCTTGCCGCCGGGGCGCCGCCCTGATAGGCTGAAGATTCAGGCGGAGATGTTACCGCCGGGGAAAAGGCCGAATTGGGGTAAACCTGGGGTTCGGGAATATCGCGATCAGCGGGCCGGGCCTGCGGCGAATTGTCCAAAGTTACAACCACGGGGCCGTCCAGCCCCCTGTCATAGACGGGGATTTCAGGGGAAGCGGGCAGGGTCTCCGTATCCGGGTTTACCAGGGGGACCGCGCCGGGCGCGGGGGAAGGAAGGGGAATCTGGGTCAGGCTTTCCACCAGGACAGGCGCCGTGCCCGTGGCGACAATGTCGAGCTGTTCCGCCGCGGCGCGGGAAACGTCGATGATCCGGGAAGATACAAAAGGCCCCCGATCATTCACCCGCACCGTCACGGATCTGTTGTTGTGCCTGTTCGTCACCTTGAGCAGGGTGCCGAAGGGCAGAGTCGGATGAGCCGCCGTAAACTGGCCGGGGTTAAAAATCTCGCCCGAAGCCGTCGGGCGCCCCGCAAATTCCTGGCCGTACCAGGAAGCAATGCCCTCTTGCCGGAAGATCCCATACTGGGCGGAATCCGTCTGGGCCGCGCAAAAAACCGCAAGGGTCAATCCCGTAATAAAAAGCGCTATTATCCTTTTCATACCTGTAGTATCGGCAGAACGGAGAAAATAGTTAGCTGATTTATCTGCCGGCGCGGGGGCCGGGGAATTCCGGCGGGACGGGGCAAGCCCGGCGCGGGGACTGCCGGGGCCGGCGTTCTCCGATGGCTTGACACCAGTGCGGAAATCGGCGGATAATTCTCTGTGGGCCTTTTATCGAAATTCCAGCCTCTTTTCATCGTTCTTTCGGCTTTAGCCGGCATAATCCTGGGAAAAGCGAGCCCGGCCCTGGAACAATACGCGGGGAATTTTATCGAAATTTTCCTGATGTTCATGCTTTTCTTCGTCTTTCTGAACGTGGAAATAGGGGAAATTTCAAAATCTTTTTCTGATTTGCGCTTCTCGGTTTCCGCATTGGCAATCAATTTTATCATAACCCCTTTGTCCGCGTTTGCCCTGTCAAAATTCTTTCTTGCCGGGCAAACCGATATGCAAATTGGCCTTATAATGCTCATGGTTACGCCGTGCACGGACTGGTATTTGATTTTTACCGGCCTCGCAAACGGCAATGTGCCGCTGGGCGCTTCAATCCTGCCGTTAAACCTGGTTTTGCAGATAGTTCTGCTGCCGCTGTATTTGTTCCTGTTTATGGGGGCGGAAATTTCTTTTAAACCCGTTACGATTATCCACAGTATTTTGCTTGTTCTGATTGTGCCGCTTGCCGCCGCGAACGCGGTAAAATTTGCCGCGAAACAAACCGGCCGGGAAAACGCCCTGGCAAAAATATTAAAAAAAGCCGACGATATACAGTTTGTACTGCTCTGCCTTGCCATAATTTCAATGTTCGCGTC
>JAIRRR010000303.1 GCA_031255875.1 Treponema sp. | reverse complement strand
TACCTTGAGGAGATACCTTCCGCCGTTACCGAGGCGGGCGAGGGGGTACGGCTTGTCAAGCTTTGGATACGCCGGGGCGCCATCGGCGTGCTGATGCAGCCTTTCGAGGTTGAGGACGGCCCTTGAACGCCAGCCGCCGGTTGCACTCGGCGCAACAAACTGCCGAAGCCCGCTTTGCGGGAAGCCCCGGCGCCGCGCCCGGGGAGGCGGCCCTTCCGATCTGCGGCCTCTGCCCCCACCGCTGCGCCCCCGCGCCGGGAAAGGCGGGGCTTTGCCGGGCGCGGAAAAACGAGGCCGGGAGGATCACCCTGCCCCTTTACGGCCGCGTCACCGCCCTGGCCCTCGATCCAATCGAAAAAAAGCCGCTCTACCATTTCCGCCCGGGCTCGCAGATACTGTCGGCGGGTTTCGCGGGCTGCAACCTCCGCTGCCCTTTTTGCCAGAACTGGCATATTTCCCAGAAGACGGACGGGCCCTGGCAGGACATTTCCCCGGCGGAACTCGTCGCCGCCGCCAAAAAGAGCGGGGGGCAGATCGCCTATACCTACTCGGAGCCGCTGGTCCACTTCGAGTACCTTCTGGAAGCCATGGCCCTTGCCCGCAGGGAAGGCGTCGCCAATGTGCTGGTCAGCAACGGCTGCATCAACGCGGAACCGGCGGCGGAAATTATCCCCCTGCTGGACGCGGCGAACATCGACCTGAAGTGCTTTTCCGGGGAAACTTACGCGGAAGTCCTGGGCGGCAGCCTGGAAGCGGTAAAACGCTTTATCGCCTCCGCGTATGGCGCGGGGGCGCACCTGGAAGTAACCACGCTCATCGTGCCCGGCCTTAACGACGGCCTGGCGGAATTCGACGCGGCATCGGATTTCCTCGCCTCCCTTGCCTCCCCGTCCTCGCCCGAAGCAGGGCGGAGGGGCCGCGCCGCCCTGCGGGAAATTCCCTGGCACCTTTCGGCCTACCGCCCGGACTACCGCTGGGACGCGCCGCCCACGGACCCTTCCCTGCTCGCGGGCCTTGCCCGCCGCGCCCGGCAAAAAATGCCCTACGTGTACACCGGCAATATTTCCGGCGGCTTGAGCGACACCGCCTGCCCGGCCTGCGGGGAAACCCTGGTAAGCCGCCGGGGCTACCGTGTCGATACGGGCGGCCTTGCCCCGGCGCGGGAAGGCGGCTTCCGCTGCGCCTCTTGCGGGGAAAGGGCGCCTTTTACGGGGGAAACCGCGCTCCCGCGTAACACGATTCGATAATGGGAAAAAAGGCCCGCGCCGGGGGGGTAGGCCGGGACCTTGGCCCGGCCGCAGGGGGGCCGGAAGGCGGCCTTCCGCTTATTTCAGCCGCCGCCCGGTAACAGGCCCCCCGTCAAGTGGCAGGGATTCCCCGCTGCCCTACACCGTGTCGCGCTTGATCTTCTTGGTGGTGGTCATTTCCATCGGCTTGTCCAGCAGCACGACGCGCTCGATGCGCTGGTAGGGGAGCAGGCGCTGGTTTACCTCGGCGACGATCTTCTCGACGCGCGCCTTTATCTCCTCCTTCGGCGCGGCCGGCCCTGTTTCGGCGTTCCCGCCAAAGGCTTCGGGGACCGGGTAGACCAGGGCCTCGATGCCCTCGACCTTCATTCTCTTGTCCTGCACAAAACCCCGCACCAGTATCTGGTCGATTTCCTCGAAAAGCTGGAACTCGTTTTCGATTTCCTCGGGGTATACGTTTTTTCCGCCTTCGGTGACGATGAGGTTCTTGGCCCGGCCTGTAAGGTAGAGGTAGTTCTCGCTGTCAAGATAGCCCAGGTCGCCGGTTTTGAGCCAGCCGTCTTCGGTAAAGCTCTTGGCGGTTTCCTCGGGCATCTCGAAGTAGCCCTTCATCACCACGGGGCCTTTTACGATTACTTCGCCTATGCCCCGGTCGTCGGGGCTGAGTATCTTCATCTCCACCTGGGGAAGCACCTTTCCCACGCTGGTTTCCTTGTAATGGTCCACCGGGTTAAGGTTGATGATGGGGCTGGTCTCGGTGAGGCCGTAGCCCTGCACAAAGTCGATGCCGAGCTGGTTGTACTTCCTGAAAACCGAGGGGGCCAGGGGCCCGCCGCCGCAGATACAGTTCCGCAGGGTGGCAAGCGATGCTTTTTCCAGAATGCCGTGGAACATTTTCTTGCCGGGGTTCACCTTGAATATCTTTTTGATGATTCCGGACAGGGCCATTAAAAAACAGATAAGGCCGTATACCACCGCCCCTTTCTGCCGTATGCCCTTGAGAATGCCGGTGAGCAGTTTGTTGAACAGCATCGGCACTCCCAGAAGCATGGTGATTTTCCCCTGTTTCAAATCTTTTAATATAAGCTGCGTTACCATCTTCTTGCCGAATACCAGTTCCGCGCCGGTGGAAATGGTCTCGATAAACACCGCGAGCATGGTGTAGGCGTGGTGGAGGGGGAGCAGGGCGTAAAACACATCCGTATGGTATACGTCCAGGGGGGCCCCCTGGGCCAGGTAGCAGTCGGAAACCAGATTCTGGTGGGTAAGCATGACCCCCTTGGGTTTCCCCATGGTCCCGGATGTGAAGAGTATCGCCGCGAGGTCCTGCGCGCCCGCCTCCTCGATCTCCGCCTCGGGGCCGTCCAGGGTGTAGATATACTCGCCTATGCCCTTTTTAAGGGAGGCGATGTGCTCGAGCCCGCCGGGGTTCTGCGCGAAGCGTTCGTATTTTTCCTCGTCAACAAAGAGGAGCCGGGCCTTGGCGGTTTTGATCAGCAGTTCCGTCTCGTCGAACTTAAGCTGGGCGTCGATTGGCACCACGGTGGCCCCGGCAAAGAGTATGCCGAGGTAGGCCACGGTCCATTCCGGGGAATTTTTCCCGGTAAGCGCGACTCGGTCCCCCTTGCGGATCCCCCTGGAATGAAGCCACCGGGCCACCGCGTTTATCAGCTTGAGCGCCTCATTGTAGTTCAGCGAGATCCGGCCGGGTTCGAAAATGGTGAAACAGGGCCGGTCCCCGTAGCGGGAAACCGTGATCCGGTACATTTCGGGAAGAGTCGGCCATTCGCCGGAAAAAGCGGTCCCCCGATACGCGTCTAAAAAAGCCCAGGGGGTCGCGCCCTGTTCTGCTGTCTTGCCCATACAACTCCGCCTTCAATAAATTGTGCGGCCATCCGGCCGGGGGCCCGGTCTCCTTCCGGAAGACCGGGCCGCAGGGTGAAAAAACACTCCTACTTGGTATTGGGACACGGGAGCCGGGCCAAAGTTGCAGAAATTTTCGTTTGGGCTATAATGAAAGGACGATGAAGGCAAATACGATGGCGCGCCTGCTTTTCCTGGGCGCCGCGCTCCCGGCCGTCTTTTTTTGTTCCTGCTCGGGCCGTATCGACGGAAGCATCAGGCAGGAAGGCGCGGGCGCGGGTGCGGAACTTGCCCTGGAGGCCTCCCTGCGGCCCCGCATGTCCGCCCTGATACAGACCCTTTCCCGGACCCTGGGCAGCGCGGCCCCCGGCAAGCCTGTTATTGACGGCCCGGCCATTGCCCGTTCCCTGGCGGCCGCCCCGGGGGTTTCCGCGGCGGCGCTTGAAAATACCGGCCCCGCCGCCGTGCGGGGGACCATGGGCATCGCCAGCCTTGGCGAATTCCTGGCCGCGCCCGGCGCGGTTTCGGGCGGGACGCCCGCCGGGAAACCCCCGTTCCTGGCATACGACCCTTCGGGAACCCTGCTGATCCGCCTGGACCGGGAAACCGGCCCGCTCGTCCTTTCCCTGCTCTCGGAAGAGGTGAACGCCTACCTTTCCGCCCTGCTTGCCCCGGTCGCGACGGGCGAAACCCTTACCCGCGCCGAATACCTCGCCCTGGTCGCCACGATCTACGGCAGGCCCATTGCGGACGAGATTGCCTCCGCCACGGTCGAGCTCAGCCTGGAAGCGCCCCGGGCCGTTACTTTTATCCGGGGGGGCAGCGCACGGGGGCGCACGGCCCGGTTCAGCATCCCCCTGCCGGAACTGCTCGTGCTGGAACAGCCGCTTGAGTACGAAATATCCTGGAAGTGAAAACGCGCCGTCATAAAACTACATGCTGGTTCAGCTTGACCACCATTCTGGCCAATTCGGGGACCGGGATTGACATGCCGTCTTTCAGCCAGTGCTGCACGAGGCCGACAACCCCGTTTATCACGTAGACGTACCAGTACTCTTTTATTCCCTCTTTTGCCGACTTGTCCGAAAAATACTTCATTATCTGGTCTTTGCGCAAAAAACGGCGGAACAGCTTTTTCTGAAACCCGATATCGCCGTTTTCGCTCAGCAAGGTCTGGATAGAATTGCTGTTATTGGCGATATAGCTGAATATTTCCTCGGTCATTTCCGCGATTTCCCGCTTGCTGTGCCTGCTCTCATACTTATCCAGAATGTCTTCAATGTAGGCAAGGGTTTCCTCTTCTATCTGCTGGAGCAGATCGTACTGGTCCCGGTAATGGGCGTAAAAAGTCGTCCGGTTTATATCCGCGTTCCCGCATATTTCCTTGATGGTTATTTTGGTAACGGGCCTATCCTTCATCAATTCGACCAGGCTGTCCCCCAGGACTTTCCGGGTGTACCGGGTCTTCCGGTCAAGTTTCATTTCCTTCATAAAATCCCCCCGGCCTCGTTTTGCGCGTTTTTGTACCGAAACCGACATTCGCCGCATTTTTGTTTATTACACGACAAACCGAAAACAAATGCTGATTGCCTAAACAACACGATGTTAGTATATTCCGCTTATGCCCGGGGATCAAGAGACCTCCGGGCAATAATTCAGGGGCGGGCGGGAAATGAAGAGACTGCTTAAATATCCGGCGCTTGTGCTTGGCGTTATTACCGCGATTACCTGTTTTTTTGCCATGCAGCTCCCGAAGGCGGAACTTGACAACAACAACATCAGGTTTTTGCCGAAAGAGAACAAGGCCCGCGTCATTTCGGATTATCTTGACGACACCTTCGGCGGGCAGGCCGTGATCCTCGTCGGGCTTGAGCGGTCCTACGGGACCGTCTTTGAGCCGGAGTTTCTCGCGCTGGTAAGGGATTACTCCGGGCATCTGGAGACAATCGAATTCGTGGGCGATGTCAATTCGCTCATGTCCGCCCAGTACATAAGCGCCGACGGCGACACGATAATCGTCGATGACCTGGTGCCGGAGGCTTTTTCGGGAACGCCGGAGGAAATAGCGGAACTCAGGCGGCGCATCGCTTCATGGGATACGTTCAGGGGTTCCATCGTTTCGGACAATCTTTCGGCAACGCAGATAATCGTAAAGCTTGACGTTACGACCGAAGAATCCACCAGTCCCGAAGTGACCGCAAGCCTTATAAAGATCCGGGACGCGGCCCGGGAAATGTTCAAGGGCAAGGCAAACGTCTATATTACCGGGCAGCCGGTTATCAACGCGACCATCAACGAATCGATAATAAAGGATAATATCCTGCTTATCCCGCTGGTTGTTGCCGTAGTGCTGGCGGTACTGTTCTTTTCGTTCAGGCGCTTTGCCTTTGTCGCGCTTCCCCTCCTTACGGTTATCGCCGCGGTTATCTGGACTGTTGGCGCAATGGCCCTGTTCGGTGTAAAGCTTTCGGTTTTAACAACCCTTCTGCCGGTTATCCTGGTAGCGGTGGGGAGCGCCTACGGTATCCATGTCATAACTCACTATATGGAGGATACCGGGAACCGGATTTTGAATGCCGAAGAACACCGCGAACTGGTATTCGCCCTGATAGGGAAACTGGTAAAGCCGGTTTTCCTTGCCGCCCTTACAACCCTTGCCGGGTTTGTCTCGTTCTGCTTCACCTCCATTGTGCCGATGAGGGAATTCGGCTACTGCTCCAGCTTCGGCGTGGCGGCCTGCTTTATGCTCGCGGTAACGCTGATTCCGGCAATGCTGCTCGTCCGGGGGCCGCGCGCGCAGAAACCCCGGAGGGGCATGGCGGGCAAAAACAAAACCGGGGAAGACCTTTCCGGCAGAATAATAGGCAACGGCCTTCTCGCGGCGGCAAACAAAAAAGCGCTTGTCCTGATCTGCGCCGCGCTTCTTGTGGCCCTCTCATTATACGGCCTCTCCAAAATTACCGTTGACAATGTAATGATCGAGTTTTTTCAGAATGAAACCGACATAAGCCGTTCGGACCGCTTTATCCGGGAATATTTCGGCGGCTCGAAAGAGCTGTCCCTGGTGGTCGAGGCGGATACCACCGAAGAACTCCTGGACCCCGCGGTATTAAGCGCGGCGGACAATCTTTCCGCGTATCTTACGGAGCGCGTCCCCTCGACCGGCAAAGTAACGGGATTTACGGATATTATCAAGCGCGTCAACCAGGTGTTTAACGCCGACGAAGGGCCGGGCGGCCTTAGGATCAGGGACAACGGGCCGGCGGCGCCGGACGCCGGCTTTGGTTTCGGCGGCATGGAAGACGATCTCGGGTTCGGGGGGTTTGGGTTCGGCGGTTTTGAGGAAGCCGGCCCGGAGGCCGACGCCGGGGACCAGGCGCCGGGCAACGCCGGGGAAGGCGCTTACAGCCCGGACCAGTACAGCGTTGCCGATCTTATCGCCCTCCTCGGCGCCGCTGCCGGAAGATCCCCGGAGATGAGCGGCAGCGCCCTGGTACAGGAGCTTAAGCGCCTGGTGAACCACGAGGGCTTCTCGTATTACGAAATCCCCTCCGACCCCGCCCGTTACGGAAAGCGGACGCCGGAGGAATTACAGCGGCTTGTGTCAAACTACCTGGTACTGCTGGCCGGAGGCGATGAGTCGGGGTTCTCGAACGATCCCCTGGAACCGACGGCCTTCAAAACTACGATACAGCTCCGGGCGACCGGGAACCGGGAAGTCCTTGAGGTGATAGACATTATCAACGCCTACGCGGAGGCGAATTTCCCCCCCAATGTCCGGGTCATAGTCGGCGGCGGGGCGATCCAGGAAGCCGCTGTTACCGAACTGATAGTAAACTCCCAGATCATATCGATCGCAGTCTCGGTGCTTACGGTGTTTTTCATTATCGCCCTGTCTTACCGCTCGTTCATTGCCGGATTGATCGCCGCCGTGCCCCTTTCGATAGCGATTCTGTGCAACTTCGCGGCCATGGGCTTTCTGGGAATAAAACTCAACATAGGGACCGCGCTGATCGCCAGCCTCGCCGTCGGCATCGGCATCGATTATACGATACATTTTATCGAGTTTTTCAAGCGCGAATACCAAGCCGATCACCGCGCGGGAAACGATTTTCTCCGCCGCACCTTTAACGGCTGCGGCAAGGCCATCATCATCAACGCGGTATCGGTGGGCGCCGGGTTCGGCGTGCTGGCCTTTTCCCAGTTCAGAATACTTGCCGAATTCGGCGGCCTTATCGCGCTGAGCATGGCGGTTACCGCGCTGGTAAGCCTTATCGTCATACCCGCGCTGCTCACGGTCATTAAGCCGAAATTCATTTACAGAGAGGGCGGCCTTAAACTAACCGGGTTTTCAAACAGACCCAAGGAGCAATAATTATGAAACGTGTTATGTTACTTGCGGCGGCGCTGGTTCTGGGGGCGTCTTCCCTGTGCGCCCAGGATGCCGTCTCAATCGTGAAAGCCGCGCGGGATCTGGCTAAAGCCGATACAACTTCCACCCGTTCCCGCATGGTCATTACCGCGAAAGACGGCTCGACCTCCGAACGGGTAATCGATCAGTATTCAAAAGACGGGCCCCGGGGATCGCGCATGATTATCGTGTTCCAGCGCCCCGCGAATGTGGCGGGGACCCGTTTCCTGACCATGGACAACGCTTCGGGCGGGGAGGACCGCTGGATATTCCTGCCGAGCCTCGGCAAGGTACGGCGTATCGCCGCTTCCGAAGGCGGCGGGAATTTCATGGGGACCGACTTTTCCTATGACGATATTTCGTCCATGGACAGGGACATTGAAAGGGATACCCATAGTATTTTGAGGGAGGAGACGCTGGACGGGGCGCTCTGCTATGTCGTCCAGTCCGTTCCCAAAGATACGGGCTACCAGTATTCAAAAACCATAACCTGGATAGACAAGGCCCGGTCCCTGATCTACCGGGGCGAAATGTACAACAGACGGGGCGAATTGGCCAAGGTAATGGAAATGTCCGGCTACCGGGATGTCCAGGGGCGGCTTACCCCCATGCAGACAAAGGTATCGACCCTCGCGTCCGGCACTTCCACTACCATTTACATGGATATTATCAAATACGACGATCCCATACCCGAAGGGGTTTTTACCACCGCGTATCTTGAGACAGGAAGGGTGCGCTGATGCGCCGCCTGTTTTTCGGCGGTACGATCCTTTTACTGGCCCTGGCTGCACCGCTCCGTGCCCAGGATTTCGGCTTCGGCTTTGACGGCGGCGAAGAGTCTGCGGCTTCGTCCGGCGGCGCGGGTTTCGGCGGGCTTCCGGGCGGCGGCGCTATAGGCGCCGCCATAAACGGCGAGGTTTCCGCCTCGATGATAGGATACGCCGATGATTTTTCGGACGGCTTGGGCCGCGTGAAGCTGGGAGATATTTTTTCCGGCAGACTCAGTTTCTCGGCGACGGCCTCCGTTGCCGAAGGGTTCGTCAGTTTGAAACTCGCCCCGGGCCCGGTTTACTACGACGGAAAATCGCCGGTCTACGCGGACGAGGCGTATGTCCGCGCCTATTTTGGGAATTTCGATGTCGAAGCGGGGCTGCGCAAACTTACCTGGGGCAAAGCGGACAGCTTCGGCCCCCTGGACGTGATAAACCCCCTGGATAC
>JAIRRR010000244.1 GCA_031255875.1 Treponema sp. | reverse complement strand
AAATTGGAGATCGACGGGGCCAAGATAACGCTGGACGCGTCTTTCCGCCAGGATCTCGGCGCGGATAGTCTGGACACCTATGAATTGGTTTACGCTATCGAAGAGGAGATGGGTATTTCCATTCCCGATGAAAAGGCCAATGAGTTTGAAACTGTCCGGGATGCCTACGAATACATTAAATCGCAGCAAGAATAAAAACGAATCGCCCTCTTCCGGTTTCTTTTTTCTGGATTCCGGCAGAAAGAAGACATTGGCGGTGTTTCAAAAGGCCGCCAATGTGCACTTTAAGAACCCGCAGCTTTTAAACCTGGCCTTTATCCACCGCTCCCTTTCCAACGAATCGGGTAACAAAAACAACAACGAACGGCTCGAATTTTTGGGGGACGCTATTCTGGGGGCGGTCACCGCCGCCCTGCTTTACCGGGACCTTTCGGACAAAGCCGAGGGGGAGCTTGCGAAGATCAAGTCGGTGGTGGTTTCCGAGGATGTCCTGGCCGGGGTCGCCCGGGAGCTGCGGATCGATGCCCTGCTCCTCCTGGGCAAAGGGGAGGAGAATTCCGGCGGCAGGCAGAAGAACGCCATACTGGCCGACGCCCTTGAAGCCCTTATCGGCGCCCTGTACCTGGATTCGGGGTATAAGGCGGTTTTTGCCTTCGTGAGCCGCTGGATGGAGCCGGAGATCGGCCGGGTCCGGGACAACCGCCATCACCAGGACTACAAGTCGCTGTTGCAGGAACTGAGCCAGCGGCTTTTCCGTGTCTATCCCGACTACCGCCTGGTAAAGAAGACCGGCCCTGACCACGACCATATCTTTTGGACGGAAGTTACGGTAAACGGTCGGACTTTCGGCCCCGGAACGGGGAAGAACAAGAAAAGCGCGGAGCAGGAAGCCGCGCGGATGGCCTACGAGTACTACGGGAAAGACGGGGCATAGTACCTTTTGTTGATCTTTTCCGCGATTTCCAGTAATTTTTCACGGCTGTTAAGCGCCGGGTCGTCCAGTACCGCTTCGAGCAGCTCGTTCAGGATAATGCCCATGTGTTTGCCCGGCTTTATCCCCGACGCGATAAGGTCTTTCCCGGAGACGGCAAGATCTTTAAGGGAAAGAGCCCGGCTCTTTGAGAGGGCGTCTTCCACCCGGTTTATCAGGGGGAGGAGGAAGTCCGCCGCAGGCTCCGCGCCCGAAGTCCCGAACGCGTCGGCAAGGCGGAGCCGGAAGAGTTCGCCGAGATTTTCCTCGCCGGCCCGGGCAATAAAGCGGCGTACCGCGGCATCGCCCCAGTCTTCGGTATAGTGGAACATGTGCTCGCCGATAAGGTGGGCCACGGCGTCTATTGCCGCGTTTGGGTAGCGGTACTGCCTGAGTATGTTCCGGGAAAGGCGGACGGATTCTCTTTCATGCTGGTAAAAAGTGCGGTTCCCGTCCGGGCCAATACTCAGCGTAGGCTTTTTACCCAGATCGTGGAACAGGGCGGCGAGGCGCACGGTTTGGGAGTACTGCCTGCGGGCGGCAAAATCGCAGGCAAGCAGCGAATGGTCGAGCACGTCGTAACGGTGGCAGCCTTTCTGCTCTATCGAGCGGCATTGCGCCAAATCCGGAAACAGGAGTTCCAGGAGCCCTGTTTTTTCCATGAGCAGCAGGGCCGTCGAGGGCCTGCCGCTCGCGACGATCTTTTCAAATTCGTCCCGTATGCGTTCCGGGGAGACTTTCGCGGTAATGCCGAGGGCGCCGGGAATGGCGTCCAGGGTTTCCCTTTCCACGGAAAAACCCAGCTGGCTTGCGAAGCGCAGCGCCCGCACGGGCCTCAGCCCGTCTTCGGAAAAGCGCTCCGCAGGCCTGCCGACGCAGCGGATGGTCCCGCTTTTTATGTCCGCCGCGCCGCCGAAGGGATCGACGAGCTTCCCCGAGGGGAGGCGGGCCGCGAGCGCGTTCATGGTGAAGTCCCTGCGGGAAAGATCCTCCCCGATGGAAGGGGCGTATTCCACCCGGTCGGGCCGCCTGCCGTCGCTGTAGCCGGATTCGGTGCGGAAAGTGGTCACTTCGACGGAGACGCCCTTGTAGACTACCGTGACGGTCCCGTGTTTGATCCCGGTGGGGATGACCCGGCGGAACATGGACATGACTTCTTCGGGCCTGGCGTCAACGGCCAGGTCCCAGTCTGCGGCTTTCTTCCCCAGGAGCAGGTCCCGCACCGCGCCGCCGACAAGGTAGGCCTGTTTCCCCCGGTTTGTAAAGTAGGAGGCGATTTCTTTCAGCAGGGGATCGACCGGGACATTGTTCATCGGGGAATAGAATAGTATACTGAGGGCGCTTTCGGAAGGGGGAGGCCGGGATGAGGGGGATAGCTTTTATCGGCGGGGAAGGGCCTGCGGAAACCGTGTGCAGGCGGCTTGCGGGGGCCGCCTGCCTTGTTGTCGCCGCCGATTCGGGGCTGATCGCCGCCGAAAAAGCCGGCATACGCCCGGACTGGATCGTCGGGGACATGGATTCCCTTGACGACCCGGGGCGGCTTGACTCCTATCCCCCGGAACGGGTTGTCCGCTATCCCTGCGGGAAGGACTTTACCGATACCGAGCTGGCCCTGAAACTGCTCTGGGAACAGGGCTGCGGCGAGGCGTGGCTTTTCGGCGGCGGCGGCGGCAGGACTGACCACCTTTTGGCAATACGCTCGCTCTTTGAGCGGGACCCTTCCCCGGACCGCTGGATTACAGGACGCGAGGACATACGCCGCCTGGGCTGCGGCGGGCGGCTTGACTTCCCCGGGACAGGAGGGGGGGCGCTCAGGGGGATTTCGGTATTTCCCCTGGGGGCCGGCCCTTGGAAGGCCGAAAGCCTCGGCCTCAAGTGGCCGCTTGGCGGGCTCGCCTGGGACCGGGGTTTCTTCGGGATCAGCAACGAGGCCCCGGAAGGCGGTTTTAGCGTCAGCGCCGTCCTGGGGGATTTTTTAATACTGTCACCCCTTATATAAAGCCGGTTTTTTCGCTATTATTGAATCATGAACGATCTAGTACCTGGGGAAGGCTACACCCCTGCCAATGTTTTGGCCAAACAGGGAGTCAGGGCCGTGGGCTGCCTTGCGGGCGGCGCGGGGCTGTTATTGCTGGCTGTTCTGGGCGCCCGTTTCCCCATCGCGGGGATAGCGGCCGGGGCGGTATTGGGGATTGCCGGCATAGGCGCCGTTATCTCGAAGGATCCGGATGACCGCAAGCCCGGGCTTGTCGTCCTGGCGGCCGGCGTGCTGTCAATATTGTCGCGCGTTCCCGGGGTGCGGCACTTTGCCGGGTCCCTGCTGGGCATAGGCGCCCTGGGCCTTATCGCGGCGGGAATCTGGAACGGCCTAAAATTCTTTCGGGAGCTCAAGAAGAGAACGTGACCTTTTTTTTCGAGACCTACGGCTGCCAGATGAACACGGCGGAGTCGGCGGCGCTGGCGGAAATACTCCGGGAGCGCGGCTGGTCCGCTGCGGAAAAGGGGGAAGACGCCGATCTCGTGCTGCTCAACACCTGCTCCGTGCGGGAGACCGCCGAAAAGCGGGTCCTTGGGCGGCTTGCCCAATACGCGGCGCTGAAAAAAAAGAAAGAAGCCCGCGCCTTTACCCTGGTGGTGGCCGGCTGCATGGCCCAGCGGCTTGGCGGGAAACTGCGGGAAGAGTACCGCGCCGTTGACTATGTAATGGGGACCGGCGCGCGCTCGGTTTTCCCCCAAATACTAGAGGCCGCCGAGAGGGGAGGCCGGGAGGCGCTCCCGGATCCGGCCGGCGTCGAGCCCGCGTTTGTGTTTTCATCGTTTCACCTTGAAAAAGGGCAGTTCCGTTCTTTTGTACCCATCATGCACGGCTGTAACAACTTCTGTTCCTACTGCATAGTCCCCTATGTGCGGGGCCGGGAAATTTCCCGTTCCCCTTCCTCGATTCTGGAGGAGATACGCCGCCTCTCGGAAAAGGGAGTGCGGGAGATATGCCTTCTGGGGCAGAACGTGAACACATACCGCTGGGAGGAGGGCGGCGGGGTTTTGGATTTCCCCGGGCTTCTCGAGCTTGTGGCCGGGGCGCTTAAAGAAACATCGGTCCGCTGGGTACGTTTCTTGTCGGCAAATCCCAGGGATTTTTCTCCCCGGGCTATCCGGGCCATGGCGGACAACCCGGTATTTTGCCGCCACCTCCACCTCTGCGTCCAGCACGGCTCCGATGCCGTCCTTAGGGCCATGAACCGGAACTACACCCGCGAAAGCTACCTCGCCCTTGTAAGGGAGATACGGGAGGCGATGCCCGGTATCAGCCTTTCCACGGACATACTCGTCGGCTTTCCCGGCGAAACCGAAGAGGACGTGCGGCTTACCCTGGATTTAATGGAAGAGGTAAAGTTTCTTTATGCGTATATGTACCACTACAACCCCCGTGAGGGGACGGCCGCCTTCGCGCTTCCCGGCCGCATAGACGACAAAGTAAAACGGGAACGGCTGGGCCGCGTTATCGCGCTGCAAAAAAAACACACGAAAGAACTCCTTAAAAACCGGATAGGGGAACAGGAAACGGTTTTAATTGAGGGGATTTCACGGAAAAATGCCGATGAATTAATAACCCGTACTGAACGGGATGAAATGGTCGCGGTTCCTGGCGACGCTTCCCTTATAGGGTCCTTTGCCCGCGCGACCCTTTCGTCGCTCAGGGGGAATACCTTTAGGGCGGAGCGTCTGGAATTTTTGTAAATACAGGGGCAGCCCGGCCGCTTCAAGACCGGCCCCTCCTGGATAGCCGGATTTTAAAATTTCGGAGTTTTTATGGTGCTAAAATTTATCGGGTTTATTGCTTTATGCGCGGTCTTCCTCGTATTCATCGGCTTCAATCTGGAAAACAAGTGCGACATTTCTTTCGGGTTCGCGAGACTCCCGGATGTACCGGTATTTTTTACCGCTTTCGTCTCGTTTGTGCTGGGGCTTTTGGCGTCCGTTCCTATAGCGATTTCTATCCGGATTAGAAAAAACCGGAAACGGAACGGGGAATCCCGGCCCGCGAAAAAGGAGGGAAAGAACCGGGCCAAAGGCAGGGGGGATTCGCGGGAAGACGCGCTGCGGGGAAGATCGGAGCCGGAAGAAAATGAGAGTCCTTATAAAGACGACGGTACCTACGGCATTGACTAGAAAGCGCCGGTTTCAAGGCGGCCTGCCCCGGGCGTATCTCGCGGCACTCGCGCTTTTCATGCTGATGGGCGCTTTCCCCCTTGAACTGCGCGCCCAGGCCGCGGGCGCCGCGCTTCTGGCCGACGAGGTCCCCCTTTTGGAACGGCGGATATCAAGCCCCGGACTCCCCTTCCCGGAATTGCACGACAGCCTTGTCCGGCTTGGGAGGCTCCTCCTCCTTTCCGGAAATCCGGAAGGGGCGGCGGGCGCTTTTAACCGGGCCGCCTTTGCCGATCCGGAAAACAGGGATGACCGCAGCCTGCTGGATGCCGTCCGCTGCTACCTCGCCCTTGGCGAAACGGAGAGGGCGGAATCCGGGGTCCAGATGGTACTGGTATCGGGCAGGGACCCGGCGCAGCTTAGGGAAGCAAGGTTCCTGGGCGGCCTTGCCTACGCGCTAAAAACCGGGGATACCCGGGTGCTTGCCTCCCTTCTGGGCGTTTCCGGGGAAGGCGGCGCGGACTATCCCGAGCGGAAGAGTACGGTTTTATACGCCCTGTGGAAAATTACCGGGGATGAATCTTACCGGGACCGGCTCCGCGCCGAATTCCCCCTAAGCCCGGAGGCCGGAAGTTTTGAAGAAGACCCCCGGCGGCAGGTTGCCGGGGCTTCGTCCGCCATGTGGTTCCTCTTTCCCGGCAGGGGCGCCGTCTCGCTGGGGCCGCCTGCAGCCCTTGAAACGGCCCCTGCCGGTCAGCCGGCCTCTGTGGCGGCCGTCCCGGCGCAGGCTGCTGAAAACGCG
>JAIRRR010000230.1 GCA_031255875.1 Treponema sp. | reverse complement strand
TTTATGGAGGTCAAGCGGCTTACCGGCAGCAGCGAAAAACTTAAGGCCCACAAAAAGGAATACGCGCCGGAGGAGATTCAGGCCATGCTCCTGCGCTACCTGGTCGGCTGCGCGGAAAGCAGCCTGAACGAAAAGATCGATCGCGCCGTAATTACCGTGCCGGCCTACTTTACCGACGTGCAGCGGCGGATGACGGCAAAGGCCGGGGAGCTTGCGGGCCTGCACGTGGAGCGCATTATCAACGAGCCTACGGCGGCGGCGCTGGATTACGGCCTTTCAAACCTCAAGGAATGCAAGAACGTGCTGGTCTACGATCTGGGCGGCGGCACCCTCGATGTTACGGTGCTGGAACTCTTCGAGGGGATCATCGACGTAAAGGCAAGCAGCGGCAACAACCATCTGGGGGGCAAGGATTTTGACGAAATCATCATGGCCCGCCTTGCCGACCCCGCAAGCGACGAACGCGCCCTAATGCGGCTCAAAAAATCCGCAGAGGACTGCAAAATCGCCCTGAGTTCCCGAGACAATTACAAAGTGTCCCTTCCTTTCCTTTTAACCGGCAAAGACGGAAAACCTATTTCTGTGGAGAGGACCGTCACCCGCCAGGAATTTGAGGAATGGGTGTCGGAAAAAGTCTCCTCCACCCGGGACCCGATGCTGAGCGCCCTCGCGGACGCGAAACTGAGCCCGCAGGACCTGCAAGTTATTCTCCTTGTGGGAGGCTCCACACGTATCCCCTGCGTGAAAAAACTGGTAGAGGACACCCTTGGCGCGGTCCCCCGCTCGCTGGTGGACCCCGATCTGACGGTAGCGCGGGGCGCGGCGATTCAGGCGGGGCTTATCGAGGGCAGTATTAACAACGAAGACCTGGTCCTGACCGATGTCTGCCCCTATACCCTGGGAACCGCGCCCCTGCAAATAGGCCTGTTCGGCAGGCGGAAAGTCTTCGATCCCCTTATCCCGCGGAACACGACCATCCCGACCGAAAAATCGGCGATCTACAGCACGGTTGCGGATTTCCAGACCGAGGTGATTATTGACGTGTACCAGGGGGAATCCTCCGATCCGGACAATAACGAGCGGCTCGGGGAAGTGCACCTTACGGGAATCCCCTCCGCCCGGGGAGGGAAAGAACAGATTGACGTGAGTTTCGGCTATGACATGAACGGCATACTCCAGGTAAAGGCGAGCGTAGTGTCTACCGGAAAGCAGGTCTCCGCCGAAATCAGCACTACCGGCGTAAGGGCAAAGCCAGTTTTGGACATATCGAAATGGGAACAGGCGGAAGGCGCGCGGAAGTTCCGGCCCCTGATACGAAAAGCCGAAAAAATGATCTCCTCGGGCATGGACCTGGGCAATGATGTCGGCCTTCTCCTGCGGCGGCTCAAGGAGGCGATTCTGTTGCAGGACATGGAACAGGCCGAGGATCTGCGCGAGGATCTGCTGTCCATGCTGGAAACCCTGGAAGAAGCGGGCAAGCTGTCGTGATAAGCCCGGAGGAAATAGGGGCGCGCTATTTCAGGCTGGCGCTCGGGGCGGCGGAACAGCGGGATTTGAGCGCCGCCCTTGGCTACGTGTCGTTTGCCCGTATCCTGGATCCGGGGCACGGCGGCGCGGCGCGTCTTGAGGAACTGTGCCGGTACGAGCTCGGAACGGACGGGGACGAGGGGCAGGGGCTTGAAAAGGTCGGCCTTCTTGCGGGAAAGAAAAAATGGAAGGAAGCGGCAAACGCGGCGCGGGATTTCCCCCGCCAAAACGCGCGGCTCCTCAACATACAGGGCTGCCTTTGGGCGCTGGCAAAACGTTATGCCCGGGCGGCGGACTGTTTCGCCAGGGCTTTGGCCGTGGATCGGGGGGACAGGCTTGCCGCGGAAGCCCTTGCCGGGCTTGCCCGCCAGCGGGCCTTTTTTTGGAGGTTTTTTTGACCCTTTTTGACGAAGTGAAAAAAGGCTATTACGAGACGCTGGGTATCGCGAAGACCGCCGGGGGCGCGGAGATAAAAAAGGCGTATTTCAGCATGGTGCGCAAGTACCAGCCCGATCGCTTCCCCGAAGAATTCAAGGAAATCCGCACGGCTTACGAAATCCTTACCGACCCGAAAAAACGCGCCGAATATGACGCCATCGGCAAGCTGCCGCCTTCTGTCGCGTCGTTCTTCCACGAAGCCCTGTGGTTCGAGCATATCGGCAGGCACGGCAAAGCGGCGGAATACTACCAGATGATCCTGAAGAGCCACCCCGAGCTGGACAATGTCAGGGAACAGTATGCGCGGTCCCTTTCGGCGGACGACAAAACCGGCAAGGCGGTCGAGGTCTGGGAGGAGCTTTGCAGCAGGCATCCGAAGAACCCCGAGTACGCGAGGCAGCTCGGCCAAAGCTATCTCGACCGAAGCTGGAGCAAGAAAGCCCTGAGCGAGGCGAATCGCGCCATCGATCTTGATCGCTCTTCTATTGAAAATTGGCTGCTGCTCATTGCCTGCACTATCGAACAGGAAAGAAACAAGCCCGCTCTGTTTGATCATCTGCATACCATTTCCCTGAAGGCGCTTAAGGCCGTCAGCGCGGTTAAAACGGACGAGTGGAAAAAAATCCCCCTTCATGTCCACGCGCTGGTTACTACGGGAATTGAAAAAATCGCTACGGCCCGGGACCATCTGCGGGAAATTTCCCGCTTGACACGCGAAGGCGGCCGGGCCGGCCGTGACGAAGGCGGGCAGGCTTTTAGGGAAATACTGGTTCTTCTCCCGGCCAGCGGCCTGGCGGGCCTGTACCCCGACCTCAGGGAATTGGCTGGCCTGCTGCCGGATATGCACGATAAAAAAACCCTGAGGAAGTTCGATGACGTAAGGCTCAGTTTTGAGATTGAAGGCCTGGCGGAAAAAGGGTTTCATGAAATTTTCCAGGATCTTTTCAGATTGTTGATATCCGAATTTGAGGACGAGGAAGACGAGCTTGAAATAATAGCGATAGAATACAATATCATAGATAATAGGGACCTCTACTATCCGCAGCTCAGGCGTTTGAGGGAGGAGTTCCCCGATATTTACGCGCTGCACGGCTCTTTCTTCAACGAGGCGCTGCGTACCCGCGATCCGGACAAGATGCTGTACCGGCGCGCGAAAAAATACGACAAATTAAAGCGCGATATCAGCGTCGAATATCCGGAAGACGAGCCGGAACAGCCCGTCCGCCGCGCCGAGCCAAAGGTAGGCCGCAACGACCCCTGCCCCTGCGGCAGTGGAAAAAAGTACAAACATTGTCATGGCCGTCCGGTAACAAATTGATCATGTTTTACCACCGGCAGGACCCCCGATAGTTATTTCAGGCGCCTTTTTCC
>JAIRRR010000219.1 GCA_031255875.1 Treponema sp. | reverse complement strand
ATATCCTCGTAGGTTTCGATCATGCTGTCCAGGGAATTGTCGATTGTCTCCAGTTCCGAATCGTCGGGAAGCTCGTCTATGTCGAGATCTTCCATAACCATGGCCGCGTGGCTTTGTATCTGGGAGAGTATGACAAAGGTGTGCTTGGGGAACCACGACGAATCCGCCCCGCTTTGAAGGAGCCGGGCCGAAAGATCGATTACCGCCGTATGCAGTTCCCCGACCCGCTGGCGTATAGGCCCCATCGTCTTGTCGGTGAAAACGCTGTAGCTGGCCCTGAATCCGTCCAGGACCTCGCGCACGTATTCCGCCAGTATTTTCTTCATTATCCGGCTGTCCACCGAGCGGGGGACGATCCGCTCGATAATGCGGTCCGTATCCGTATCGTTGCGGAAAAGCGCGTCCCGCACATAGGACTGGATGACAAATTCCGAAATAGGCACGCCGGCCTGGAAGAGCAATTCTTCAATATAAGTACGGTCGCTTACCGTCTGGGCGCCCTCAAGGGAATCCCGGTCAGGGATTTCCTTCCCCGCGAACCAGAACCGGGTTTCGATACCGTAAGCCGCCGTCTCGATAGTTTCGGTTTTTTCGTAGAGGTATTCCTCAAGCGAATAGGCGGGGACTTCCCGCATCCGCTTGCCCCCGTACCAGTAGGCATAGGCTATCTGCTCGTCCGTAGAGGAGCCGGGGCCGAGCTGCTCGAACGAATCGCGGAAACCCATTTCGGCGGACTCGAACCAGGCGTAGAGCTCCGCCTGGGACCACTTGTCCTTGTCTATTTTTTTCAGCTCGAAAGCGCCGATTTTCCAGTCCCTGGTGCGCACCACGAAGCGGTCGCCGGGGACAAAGGCAGTTTCCCGGTACAGGTTGCGCATGTCCAGGGTGCGGACGGACACTTCCGGCGGGTCTTCATAGGGATCGCTGTTGAAGGCGCTTTCGTTTTCCGGGTTGTCCCTGGCCACGTACTGGGGGGCGTATTCCTCCCCGAGAATGGTATAAAAAGGATAGAAGTCTTCCGGCGGGCCTTCCGTGGTGGTGACGGGGACGGGTTTCCCCTTCCAGTAAAAGCGGAATTCGTGCGGCATAACGGCGGGATTCGCGAACGGCACGCAGCGGTGCCCGGGTATAAGGATGCCGTTCTGTATTTCCAGGCGGCTCGGGGTAATGGCGAATTCCAAAGGCTCAAAGCAGCCCCGCCTGGAGACCCACCTGTTTTCGCCCAGCCTGAAGGCGATATTCCGCGAGTTGATCAAGGCCTCGATCTCCGCCGCCAGCCGGGACCCTTTCCTGAAATCCGGCTTATGGGGGACTATCATCCGAATAAAAGACACCGCGTTGTCAAGGGTGAAAGGTTCCGTAACATTTTCGAGAAATTCGTAAAGCGCGTCTTCCTGGCTCGTCGTCATGAATATACACACTATGCCCGAAAGATCGCTATCTGGCAAGCCTTTTACCGGGACAGGACAGCATCCGGCCCCGGATCGGCCCGCTGTCAATACGCCGCGAAGGGGATTATCTCGCTTACCTCGACCCGGAAACGGGCGCTCACCGCCCAGCGGCCGCCTGACATAAAATAGCGGGGGAATTCCTCCAGGGCGATGAAGCCCCGCGCTTCCCTGGGGCGGTTCCGCTCCCGGCCCCGGAGCAGGGCCCTGATCCCCGTTTCAGCCGCGTCTTCCAGGGCCGCCCTTTTCGAGGCGATCCAGTCCGCCGGCCTGCCTTCCGCAGCTTCCGCAGCTTCCCCGGCGGCCGGGGCGGCGCTCCCGGACTCCGCCTCCTCGCCAAGGGCCGCGTAGCCCGTGGCCTGCAGGTTCCGGACCAGCCCGGCGCGCCAGGCCCGGACCCTGTTTTTTTGCGGCCCGGTAAGGCGGTAATCGGCCCACAGGGAAAGCCGCCCGTCCCTGATTTCCGCGTCCGTGGCAAAAAAGCCCGGATCGCCGAAACGGACAGCCCCCCGGCTCTCAAGCGCAAACCCGCCGGCAATGCCCCGCGCCCTTTCCCCGGGCTCGTAACTAAAGGACCACCCGTAGATCATGGCGGAAAAAAAGAGCGCCGCCTCTTCCAGGGCCCAGTTCCGGGCGGTATTCATGTCGATGGGGTGGGGGTAGGGCACGCCTTCGGCGGCGGTGAAAATCGGCTCCAGATCGATCAGCACCTCCCCCCGCAGCACTTCCTGGGCGGGCGGGGCCGGGGAAAGGCACAGGAACAGGGCAACGGACAGGCCGGCAACAATCGCGCGGGGCATAGCAAATTTATCGGCCGGATACGCGGGGGAGAAAAGCGGAATGAGCGTCTAGCGGCGGCCGGTCAGGCGGCGCCAGGGGTTCGTGTTGAAACGGGCAAGGAAATATACCCAGCCAAAGGCAAAACCCGCAAGGTGCGTCAGATGGGCGACCCCGCTTCCCATCCTGAAAACAGAGGAAAAAAGCTCTACGGCGGTGAATCCCAGCACCATCACCGGGGCGCGCAGGGGCAGGATACCCCAGATATACACCACGGAATCGGGGAAAAGCACCGCGTAGGCCAGCTGCACCGCGAAAAGCGCCCCGGAAGCGCCCAGGAGGAACACCCCGTAAGCGCCGGTAAGCCAGTACACGGCAAAGGAGAAAACGCCCGCCAGAAACCCGGTGGCAAGGTAGTAGACAAGGAATTCCTTGCTCCCCACCTGGCGTTCGACCTGGGTCCCGAAGATAAACAGGGCCAGCATATTGAAAAGCAGGTGGCTTATCCCCCCGTGGGCGAACATATAGGTCACGAACTGCCAGACCCAGCCGTGCATCACCAGGACCGGATTCATCGCCATATAGCGCGAAATACGGGGAAATATCCATTGCAGGGCGAAAAACAGGATGTTAAGGCCGATAAGGTAGAGGACGACGTTGTCGTACCGGTACCGGAAAGGCCGCCGCAGGGGATTATTCATACTCTATAAAATATACTGAGAAAATGCGCTCCGGGCAAATACAACAAACTGCCGGGCGCCACCCCCGCGGGCCTACCATTCCTTTACACGGTATTTCCCTTCCGGTTTAATGATAGTAAACGTATCGCCCGAAGGAATAACCACAAAGAACCCCTTCTTCAGCGCATAGCCCTTCACCGCGTCGCTTGCAACCACCCCCGCGACCGCGCCCAGGTATTTCCGGGCATCCCCGTGCAGATCCGCGTATTTTCGCAGCTTTTCCATACGCGCTATATGGTCGTCCACATCCTTCGTCGTAGGGGTGGCTTTTATCTCGACAATCATGACCTTGTCGCCGTTTTGCAGAAAGGCGTCGGCTTCCAAAAAAATCCCGTTTTTTTCATCGGCGATTTTATAATCACGGGTGGCGACCTCGAAGGTAAAACCAAGGGCCCTGAATTTGGCCAAAAGATTGGGCACGACCATGTGTTCCACCATGTCGCCGAAACGGTTGGTCAATTCCCCGACCTTTTTGTCGGTCTCCTTTATCTGCCTGCCGGTTGCCGCTATCTGCTCCCTGGTCTCCTGGAACTTCCGGTCCGTTTCCTGGAATTTCCGGTCAGTCTCCTGGAACATCCTCCACACCTTTTCAAAAGTAGGCGGGTCGCCGGGGTCTATAACAAATTCTTGCGCCATTTTCAAGCCCTCCACCCATTTCACTCTACCGCGTTTCACCCGGAAAAGACAAGCGGCGGGGCGCGGTTTTATGTCGGAGCACGGTTTTACATCCGGGCGCATTTTTTGCGGCCGCGCCGCAAAAAACCGGGCTATCCGCTCCAATTCCCCGCCCCCTCCGGGGCCGGGGAATTCCGCTTCTATCCCTTGCGCGGGGGATTCTCCGGCACGGGCAGGCCGGCAAAATTATCCGGGGAAAAGGCGCGCAACGGCCCGGCGGTAGTCTTCCTCAGTCCCGGCCCGGACCAGGGCGTCCCGGAGGCGGGCGCCGCCCGGAAT
>JAIRRR010000214.1 GCA_031255875.1 Treponema sp. | reverse complement strand
TCCATTACGCCCTGGTAGCCCTCCAGGTACTGTTCCATGGGCAGCACCGTTACTATCCGCTGTACTAAATCCCTCTGGGCGGACAGCAGGCCCAGCGCCTTTTCCACATGGGCATGGGTGGAATCCGACGTGCCGAAGTATATCAGTTCGTTGTAATGGATCTGCCGGCTGGACATGGTAAGTTTTTCCTGGGATACCGGCAGGCTCGCGAAGAAAGAAACATAGCCCCCCTTGCGGGCGTATCCGGGGGCCTCCTCCTGCACGGTCTGGGACGGCGCGGTGATGATCACCAGTTCAAAGCCCAGGCCGCCGGACAGTTCCCGGTACTGCGCTTTCAATTCGTCGGGCGTCAGCGTGGTAAAGCCCATCCCCCGGGCAATGTCAAATTTCGCCCCCGGAAAGTCGCAGCACACGATATTCTTTACCCCGATGTTCCGCAGGGCGATAGAATGGAAAAGCCCCAGCGCGCCCAGGCCGATGACCACCGCGTATTCCATCTCGGCCGCGGGGATTCGCGAAAGCCCGTTCATCACGCAGCTCATCGGCTCGGCAACGGCGGCGACAACGGCGGGGATGTCCCCCGGCACCTTGACTACATTGCCGTTCCGTACCGCCAGCGCCGGGACAGCCGTGTATTCCGCCATCCCGCCGTCGTAATAAAAACCCATGGGTTTCGAGTCGGGGCAGAGATTCGGCTTCCCCTTCTTGCAGTAGTAGCAGGCCCCGCAGCCTATAGTAGTGGCCATAGTCACCCGGTCCCCCTTGGCGAACTGCGGGGTTTTGCTTTCCTCCACATAGCCCACAAATTCATGGCCCACGGTGCGGGGGGGCACGATCTTGGGGTTGCCCACATTGTACGCCTTGATATCGCTGCCGCAGATGGCAAAGGCTTCTATTTTTATCAGGAGCCCCCCCTCTTCGCAGACGGGCAGTTCGCCGCTTTCCTCCAGACGGAGATCCTTGACGCCGTGATAAACAATCTTCCTCATTTGTCTCTACCTCTCTTTGCCTTGCGGCGGATATACGGATGCACCAAAAACACCCGGCTTTCAGGCATACACCCCGAATTCGAATAACGTATCCAGCATGGCCTTGTAATTTTCAGGCTTTACGCTGGAGTGGATGCTGTTTGAAGAGGAGAGGATATACCCGTAACCGGGCATGCCGATACGCAGGCATTCCTTCGTTTCCCTTACCGTGTCCTCCACGCTGCCGAAAGTCAGTGTCTGGGCGCAGTCAACGTTGCCCTTCAAGCATACCCGGCTGCCGTACTTCTCTTTAAAATAGGAAAGCTCCATGCCCGCCGCAGGCTCTATAGGATCATAGCAGTCAATCGGCGCGTCCAGAACCATGTCGATTAAGGACAATACGTTGCCGTCGGTATGCTTGATTACCATAAAGCCGATGTCCTTGTAGGCGGCCATTACCTTCTTGTACCAGGGGTGGAACAGGGTACGGAAGGCTTCCGGGGACAGCATGGGCCCTGTCGAATAGCAATAGTCGTCACCGGTCATCACGATGCGCAGCCCCATATCCCACGCGCGTTTCGCCGCCCTGACGTTGAAGTCCACGGTCACGGCGATTAGCCGCTCTACCAGTTCGGGCTCGGTATAAATCGCCATAAGGAATTCTTCCAGGGGCATGATGCGGCTGGGCAGGGAAAACACGTCGTTCAGGTGAAGGATTACCGCCCGGTCGCCCTTGAAACGGTCCAGGGCTTTTTTCAGGGTATCCAAGCGATAGGGGGCGTCCGGGTCCGGCGCGGCGTAGCGTTCAATGTCTGCAGGCCCCCTCACAGGCCCGTCAACCGGGACATCGTACTCCTCGGCGGTCTTTTTCTTGGTCACCCCCCACTCGTCTTTGTAGGTTACCGTATCAATAAAATTCTTTTTGTAGTCGAGATGCACCACGACGCCGTCAATCCCCATCCGTTCGACGAATTCAAAAACATCCGCGCCCGGGGCAAGGGCCTCTATCACGTTCCTGCTTATCTCCCATTCAAACGTAGGCACCCGGTCGACCGGCTGGCGCGCCAGCGCCCGAATAACCCGCTCTTCAGAATTCACACATTACTCCTGTATTTACTTCCAGTACCCGTCCAGCGCGGATATGGCGCGTTTGTAATCCCCGTATTTTTGGGTGTAGATATCTGCCAGGGCCGGGTCGGGATCGGTGCGCCCGGCCACCTGGACCATCTTCGCCGCGGCTTCGGGCAGGCTGCCGTAAACGCCGGCGCAGACCGCCGCGCACATGGCCGCCCCCAGGGTTCCAAGTTCCGTGGCCTTGGTAATCTCGATGGACTTGCCCAGCACGTCGGCGAACATCTGCCTCCATACCTGGGACCGGGCCGCGCCGCCGGCCATGCGGCCTACCCCGGGCAGGGCCTTGAAGGACGCCATCTTTTCGATATGGTAGCGGTGGGTAAAACAGATGCCCTCGAAGAACGCGCGGATCACCTCGTTCCGGGTATAGCTGCCCTCCAGCCCCAGGAGGGCTCCCTTGGCCCTGGGGTTTACATTGCTGCCGTAGAGGAAGGGCAGGAAAATTATGCCGCTGTCGCCGGGCTTTAACGCGGCGACGGCCTCGTCGCACAGGGCATAGACGCTGCGGCCCTCGGCCTTTGCCGCGGCTTTCTCCGCCCCCAGGAAGCGGTCAACAAACCACTCCAGGTTGATCGCGCCGGTGGGGCTGCCCTCCAGCATAAGATAATAACCCTCGATGGCATACACGGTAGTGGAGAAAAAATCCTCGTTTACCACCGGCTCCTTCGCGATAAACTGGTTGTTTGCCCAGGAGCCTACAATGACATCCATTACCGTTTCGCCGGTAAGGCCGGTGGCCAGGCCTGCGGAGTCAATGTCGTAACAGCCCGCAGCAACCGGGGTCCCCGCCTTCAGCCCGGTTTCGGCCGCCGCTTCCCCGGTCACCGTCCCGCAGGGGTCTGCGGCGTAACGCAGGGGGGGCAGCTTCTCCGCCAGGAATCCAAGGCCCGCGATCTCCAGCATATCCGGGTCATGCCTGCGATCCCGGGTGTTTATCAGCCCGCTGCCCGAAGCGTCGCTGTACTCCAGGAAAGCCTCGCCGGTCAGCCGCATCCGGATAAAGTCCTTGGGGTTCAGTATCCACCGGGCTCGCTCCAGGCTCCCGCCTTCGTTATCCCTCAGCCAGCCCATCACGCACAGAGACTGGGCGGGCCACAGCGCCTGCATATTCATGGGATGTATCCGGCTGAACGTGCCGTCGGCCTTCCACTTTTCCGCATAGGGCGCCCCCCGGCCGTCCGCGCCTTCGATTGCGGGCCGCACGCCCCTGCCGTTTTCATCCACCAGGTGGGCGCCGTTCCCGTGCCCGGTCAGGGAGAGGGCCGCGATGTCGCCGCCGGAAAGGCCGGCGGCCCTGAGCGCCCCGGCAACCGCTTCCTTGGCGGCCTTCCACACATCCTCCAGATCCCGCTCGTACCAGCCGGTCCTGGGCGAAAAGCTGTCGCATTTCACCGGGCAGACAGCCTTTTCGTTGCCCTGCATGTCGAAGATACCGGCCTTGATCATGGTGGAGCCGTAATCAATACCCAGCACAAATTCAGCCATAGCATTTTCCCTTCTTTAAACAAACGTCAGGAAAGCGGGCCTTCACGACACGCCGCCGCTAACGGGACATCATTCCACCCGTAATATCAAAAACAGCCCCGGTAGAATAGGACGCCAGATCGCTGGCAAGAAACGCGACCATATCGCCCACTTCGGTAATTTCCCCCAGTCGCCCCAAAGTCAGGGCCGAGGTATATTTTTTTATCGCCTCGTCGTCGGTCAGGGTGATCCGGGTTAATTCCGTCAGGAACATGCCCGGCAGCACCGTATTAACATAAATGCCGTACTTGGCAACTTCCTTGGCAAAAGACACGCCAAAGGAAACAACCGCCCCCTTGGACGCAGAGTAATGAGTCTTCCCGTTCTTTGAGCCGTTATAGGCGGCCTGCGAGGCAATATTCACGATACGCCCCCCATGGTTCCGGGAGATGTTACGCCGGGCCAGCTCGCGACAGGTAAGGAACACCGCATCCACGTTGATATCCATGACTTCCCGCCAGGTCTCGTAACTGGTATCCACGATATTGATCACCGGGCAGATACCGGCGTTGTTCACCAGAATATCCACCGGCCCGCCGAAAGCCGCCTCTGCGGCGTCGAAAAGGGCCGCGACGCCTTCTTCCCGGGAAACATCAGCCCGGCATCCCAGGGCGTTAACCCCGTATTCCGCCCTCAGCCCCTCCGCGACACCGGCGGCCAGCCCGTCGCTGGAAGTGTGGGCGTAGTTCACCGCCACGTCCGCGCCTTCCCTGGC
>JAIRRR010000142.1 GCA_031255875.1 Treponema sp. | reverse complement strand
AACAGACACCGCAGTTCCGAAAATGGAGGCGGCCTTTAGGCCGCCGTACGCGCCGCGCCGGCAAGGGCACCGCGTCAAGCGGTGTTATTTCCGAAACCGCGCCATGCGTCGGCGCCTCGGGCTCGTAGGCTCTTCATTTTATCTGAAAAGCCGTTGTTTGCCAAGCGCTAAGCGCGACGATTGAAGTACCCCGCCCGGGACGCCCCTGTTCCGCGTATTCCCGCTAAGGCTGGCGGGGTTTGCCGGTTTTCAGGACGGCCTCGATGAACCGCACCGTTTCCCGGCCGTCCTCGCCGCTTACCGCCGGGGGCCGCCCGTCCCGGATAGCACCGCAGAAGTCGTCGAGCTGGCAGGTAAAAAAGTGGGTTATGGCGGAACCCCGGGCTTCCAGGGCGCTGAAGAAAGCCTCATCCTCTTTGCGGAATTTGTCCAGAAGGCCCTGCTCGCCTTCGACAGTCCAAAGGTCATTCAGAGGGGGTTCCACGACCCCGCTCATCCCCGCGATGAACATGGCGCCCCCGTCGGTCTGGACCCCGACGGAATAGGCGGAACTGCCGTGGACATGCACCTTGGCGTAGATGCCGGGTTTCTGGGAATTACTCACCAGCACCGAACCCAGGGCGCCGCCCTTAAAGCGGACCACGGCGACGGCGCTGTCCTCAACCTCGATATAGGGATGGTTAAAGTTATCCCAAAAACCCTGTATCTCCTCAAAAGGGCCCATGAACCAGTGGAGCAGATCAATCTGGTGGGGCGCCTGGTTGATCAGGATGCCGCCCCCTTCGGTGGACCATTTCCCCCGCCAGGGATCGCTGTCGTAGTAGGCCTTGTCCCGCCAGCCGAGAATGGTAAGCTGGGCCAGGACGGGCCTGCCGATCTTCCCCGAGACAATGGCCTCCTTGATACGGGCGCAGGAGGGGAACCAGCGGCGCTGGCTCACCACGGAAAGGCATTTCCCCGCCTTTTTCGAGGCGGCAATAATATCGTCGCATTCGGCCCCGGTCAGGGCCATGGGCTTTTCCACAAGCGCGTGGGCGCCCGCGGCAAAGGCCTCGAGAGCGCCGTCCCGGTGCCGGGGGTGCGGAGTGGTGATGATGACGGCGTCAACCCGGTCTTTCCGGACCATTTCCTCCGCCGTACTGCGGGAGGCGATCTTCCACTGGGCAGCGAAATTGTCCCGCCGCTCCGCGTTCCGCCCGCAGACGGAAACCAGTTCCCCGCCCTCGGAGGCCGCCAGGGCCTGGACGTAAAGATTCGCCACCTTTCCGTAGCCCATAAGGCCGAAACGTACTTTGTCTTTCATGGGATAAGCACCACCTTGAGGAGATTGTCTTCCCGGTTATAGAGCTTGTCGAACCATATCTGCCCTTCGGAGAGGGGCCTCTTTTCGCTGATAAGGGATTCCGCGTTTATCTTTTTCCGGGCGATAAGGTCAAGGACAAGGGGATATTCCCCGGCTATGGCGCACGAGCCAAAGAGGCTTATCTGCCGGGTAACCACGCTTTGCAGGGGAAGCTCTATTTTGGGGCTTACGTTGCCGATCAGGGTTACCGAGCCGCCCTTTCGCACAAGGCCGAGGGCGGTCTGTATGGGCGCGCTTGCCCCGACCGCCTCGAAGACCCGGTCGGCGCCGCGCCCGGCGCTCAGTTCCTTTACCTTCCGGTCCAGGTCTTTATCTGCGGGATCGAACGCCGCGTCCGCGCCCCGCGCCAGGGCGGCCTCCCGCCTGGCCGGGTCCGTGTCCAGGACGATGATCTGCCCGGCGGACGAAGCCCGCGCGATACCGAGGAGGAGCAGGCCGATAATGCCCGCGCCGACTATCGCCACGGTTTCGTCCAGGCCCACGGGGGTGATCCTGAAGGCGTGGGCCGCCACCCCCGCCGGTTCGGCGAGGGCCGCTTCCTCGTAGGAGAGGCCCTGGGGCAGGGGATAGCAGATATGATCCGGGACCAGCACGTATTCGGCAAAGGTCCCGTGCCGCCGGTATTCGTCGCAGGAAACCCCCAGGACCATCCGGTGGTCGCAGAGGTTGACCTGGCCGTTCTGGCAGTAAAAGCAGGAGCCGCAATAAATAGTGGAATCGAAGGTGATCCGGTCGCCGGCCTTGAATCGCGTTACGTCCTTGCCTATGGCGGCGACATCCCCGGCGGCCTCGTGGCCCATAATGACCGGGGGCTTCCGCCTGCCCGTGGAGCCGTCAAAGCCGTGGACGTCGGAGCCGCAAACCGCCGCCGCCCTGACCCGCACCAGAATGTCATGGCCCCCGGCAATCTGGGGGTCCGGCACATCAACATAGCGCAGCTTCTTGTACTCTTCCATTAATAACGCTTTCATATTTCCCCCTGCCGTTTCCCCCGGAATTCCCCGCTGCCCGGAAAACTTTAATAGATACGGCTCTCCTTTGAGTTTTCATAGTAATCGGGGCTGTTCCCCAGTTTTTCCAGGACCGCGAGGCTCGTCCGTCCGATCTTTTCCACTACATCGGCGGGGAGCTTAAGTTCAGCGGCGCGGATATTTTCATCAAGCTCCTTTTCGTTCCTCGACCCGATAAGGGCGGTACTGATGCGGGGATTGGCCAGAACCCAGGCAACCGACAGCTGGGCTACCGAAACCCCCAGCTCTGCGGAAAGCTCCCGGAGCAGCGCCACGGTCCGGAACACCTCCTCCTCGGCCCCGGGCTCGTTGTGGCGGGAAACGCCCTTCCCCCTTTCCTGGGCGAAATGCCGGGAATGGGCCTGGTGGGGCGGCACGTCATCGGCGGTCCTGTATATCCCGGCCAGCACCCCCTGCTGGAGCGTCATGGAAGAAATTATCCTGATGCCCTGTTCCGCGCAATAGGGCATGATCTCGGATTCGATAGCCCGGGAGATGATATTGTAGGGCATCTCGTTCGCCTCAATCCCGGGGCAGAACGAGACGGCCTCCTTAAGCTGTTCGATGCCGTAATTGCTCACCCCGATATGGCGTATCTTCCCCTCTTTCTTAAGCTCGTCCAAAGCCGCGAAGGCCTCTTCGGTAGTGGGCGGCCGGGCGATAATCCCGGGATCGTCGGTAAAGTGCCTTATCCCCAGGGGGTTGATGGGCCAGTGCATCATATACATGTCCAGGTAGTCCATCCCCAGGTTGCGGAGCGAATTTTCGCACTCCTCCTTAAGGGTTTTCCGGTAAGCCTTGGCGGGCGAAACCTTGGAAATTACAAAGGCCCTGTCCCGCAGCCCCTTGAGCGCCTTCCCCAGGGAAAGCTCGCTGGCCCCGTCGTTGTACATCCGGGCGGTATCGAAAACGTTGAGGCCCTTTTCAACCGCCATGCGGACCACATCGTCCACATCCTTCTGGTTCTGGTCCCCCCAGTAGTCCCCGCCGCCAAAGGCCCAGCAGCCGATCCCGATGCGGCTGAGCCTGTCCAGCATGATCTCGTTTTTCATATACATGTATATATACCAATTATGAACATTTGTCAAGGGTCTCTGACCGCGCTGTCGCGCCGGCCGGGAAAAGACAGAGAACCCGGATAACGCTACGCTGTTTGCAGGGCCGCGTAGTCCGCAGTTTTACTGCTATGGAAGGCAGCGCTTAACTCATGGTATAATTACGCCGATAAAAGAAAGCCGGAGCGTATGCTTTTTAATAAATTTAAGGACATTTTTTACATCAATTTTATCTCGGTGGAAACACCCCAGGAAGGGCGGATTTTCAACATGGCCCTGAGCCTTGGTTTCGTGGGAAGCCTCGGGGGCTGGATTATCACCTTTGGGACGGCGACCTCGCTCATGTCCATCCTGGCCACCGCCCTCCTGCCGGCCAGCATCCTCCTGATGCTGCTCTTCGTAAACAAGACGCGGAACTACCGGACCGGCGGTTTTTTGGTAATAACCGTATTCTGCGACATCGGGTTCCCGTTCGTCTTCTTCTCCAGCGGCGGCATTCACAGCGGCATGCTGGCATACCTGATTTTAGGCGCGATTGTCATATCCGTCCT
>JAIRRR010000107.1 GCA_031255875.1 Treponema sp. | reverse complement strand
AGACGTCTTTTGTACAGAGAAATACCAATGACCATACTTTCAATGAAAAATATTTCCAAGACATTCTTCGGCGTAACGGTTCTTGAAAAAGTGGACTTTGAAGTCGAGGAAGGGGAGGTCCACGCCCTTCTTGGGGAAAACGGGGCGGGAAAGTCAACGCTGATGAATATCCTGGGCGGTGTCTACACGAAAGATTCCGGCACGGTGGAGGTAAACGGCGTCACGCTGGAAAACCCATCGGTTTCGGAATCCGAAAAAGCCGGGGTGGCTTTTGTCCACCAGGAACTCAATCTTTTCAACGAGCTGCTCGTTTTTGAGAATCTGTTCCTCGGCAAGGAGATTCTCTACAGGACAAGGGCGCTGAATAAGAAGGCGATGATTGCCCGGGCGGCGGAATTGTTCGCCGACCTGGGCGTCAGCATTAACCCCAGGGCGCTGGTGGCAAATCTTGAAACCAGCCAGAAACAGCTTCTGGAAATCGCCAAGGCCCTTGACGCCAACGCGAAGCTGATCATACTTGACGAGCCGACCACGGCGCTTAACACATCGGAAATTGAACATCTTTTTTCCATAATCCGGCGTTTAAAAGGAAAAGGAATAAGTTTTATTTTCATTTCGCACAAGATGCCCGAAATTTTTGCCATAGCCGACAGGTACACGGTTTTGCGGAACGGGCGTTTTATCAGATCCGGCAGAATCTCCGACACCAGCCCAAAAGAAGTTACCACTTCCATGGTGGGGCGCGAGGTGTCGGACAAGGAAATATACGGAGAACGGAAACTGGGGGATGTGATCCTTGAACTGAAAAACTGTTCCGGCGCGGGATTCCGCGACATTTCCTTTAAAGTCAGGAAAGGGGAAATTATCGGCCTTACGGGCCTTGCGGGGTCCGGGGCAAGCAACCTGATGCAGGCCATGTTCGGGATTGCCCCTTTCTACTCCGGGAAATTCATCATCACCGGGAAAGAAACGCGGGACATCAATATCCGGGCCTACGGCATCCATACAGCCATGAAAATCGCCCGCATCGGCATGGTGCCAAGCAACCGGAAGGAGAATTCCATACTGCCCTTTATGCAGCTTTTGGAAAACGAATATATTTCGGAGCATACGCTTTCGGCCTTCAGGTTCCATATTTTTAGGAAAAAGGAAGTTGCCAAATACAACGGTTACAAACAGCTTCTCAACATAAAGGCGAATACCCACAAGGACCCGATTACCAGCCTGTCGGGCGGCAACCAGCAGAAGGTTATTCTGGCCCGGCTCCTCAACACAAACGCCGATATTTTCCTGCTGGACAACCCGACCCAGGGCATAGACGTCGGCGCCAAGAGCGAGGTTTACAAGCTGATCCTTCAGCTTTCCGAACAGGGCAAGACCATCCTGGTGAACACCCTTGAAATCCCCGAAATCGAGAAAGTCGCGGATCAATGCGTGGTTTTCTACCACGGCAGGATCCACGCCATCCTTGACCGAAACAACATCGACGAAACAACCGTAATGCTGCACGCCACTGGTGCCGTGTCGGGTGGCGACGCCACCGGAGCTGTGTTAGGTGGCGACGCCACCGGCGCTGTGTTAGGTGGCGACGCCACCGGTGCCGTGTCGGGTGGCGACGCCACCGGCGCTGTGTTAGGTAGCGACGGCCCGGAAGCTAAGCCGGAAACAAAACAGGGAGTAGAATTATGAGCGATGTTTCTATTGCGGCGAAACGCGCAAAAACAGCGGATAATATCCTGGCGCTATGGGAACGGTACAGTTATGTGGCGATCTTTATCGCCATATTTATCACCTTTGTCGTGGTAAGCAAGAACCTTACCTGGTCAAGCGTCATGCTTGTGCTGCGCCAGAGCGCGGTTATCGGCATTATAGGATTCGGCATGGCCCTGGTTATCCTTGTGGGGGACATCGATCTTTCCGTAGGTTCCGGCCTGGTGCTGATATCCGGCCTGACCGTCATGGTGTACAACGCGACGGACGGCAATTCTTTTGTTGCCCTGCTCGCGGCACTGGGCATGGGGACGGCGGCCGGGTTCTTCAACGGCCTTCTGGTGGGCCTGGCGAAAATGCCGCCCTTCATCGTTACGCTCGCCACCATGCTTATCTTCCGTTCCATGGCCCTTTACATAAGCGATTCCAAGCTCTACGAACTGGACTCGTCCAAAGATTCTTTCAGGACCCTGCATTACGGTTTCGGCAACTCTTCCTTCCTTACCGTCCCCATCGTGGGCATCATGTTCCTCCTGGTCGCCTGCGCGATCATCTACCTGTGCACTTCGACCAAATACGGCAAGAAGATATACGCGCTGGGGAGCAACGCCAGGGCGGCGCGGCTCGCGGGCATCAACACCGAATGGCTAAAGGTAAGCCTGTTTGTAATCTGCGGGCTGCTTGTGGGTTTTTCCGCCTTTGTAAACGCCGCCATGAACCGCAGCGTTTCGCCGGCAACCACCGGCCAGACTTTCGAGATGTTCGCCATCGCCGGGATCGTGCTGGGCGGCATAAGCATGTCCGGGGGCAAGGGGCATACGGCGGGGATCATCTTCGGCACCATGTCGTTTACCATGGTCAGCCGGATCATAGACGCCTTCGAGTTAAGCACCACCATGAACAACACCGTCAAGGGCATCATCCTGCTGCTCGCCATCGCCCTCCAGATGATCAAGAAGCGGGCGAAAGAATAGCGGCCCCGGCCAAAAACCGCAGGGCCTGTCCGACAGCCCGGCAGCTCGCCGGACAGCCTGTTCATTTTTCCAGCAGGTAGAGGTATTCCCTGACGTAGATGCCCCTCCCGCCCAGATTCCTGCTGCCCCGGAAGGCGTTGTACCTGGTTTCCAGAATCTCGAATTTCCCTATCCCCTTCAGCATCGAGGCCATCTCCCCGGGGCCGATAAACCCCTCGGAATTATAGGAAATTAAAACGTACTTTGCCTTAATCCCTTCTACCAGCCCGGCCAGGGCGGCCCGCGCCCGTTCCCTGCTGTTGTACGGGGAACGGTTCCAGTTCTTCGGAATGCCGGAGATTTTACTGTCGGACCTGGGGGGCCGGTAATCCAGAATAAGATTCAGCATAAAGTAATTCGAGCCGTAGGGGTGCTGGTTGTAGGGCGGGTCGAGGTAGGCTATGTCGGTTTCGGGGAGGCTGTGTATCACCGAATTGGCGTCGCCCCGGCTGACGAGGATGCCGGTGTTGAAATTGCTGAACACCGGGAAGGGGAGGGAGATGTTCCCGGTTATCCTGCAAAGCGCGTCCCTGTTTTTCCCGCCGAACTGGCCTATCCCGGTCTCGCGGTTCTTGTAAAAGCCCTTGAACACCCCGGACGTATTCGCGTGGACGGACGCTTCGGAAAGGAGCGGCCCGAGAAAGTACTTCCGCGCGTCCTCAGGCAGTTCCCCGATAAGGCGCCGCGCCGTATCGATGTACCGGGCGTTCCGCGCGGTGTAAAACACCCGCTCCCCGGCCCTGATATTGGCATCGTCTTCCGGCGCGTACCGTTCGGCGATCAGCCCCTTCTCAAGGCTGCCTTCGCCAAGGCGGGCGGCGAGCTCCTGGTAATAAGCGCCGAGCGCGGCCAAATCCAGCTCGTCCCGGTTCGACAGGTAGCAGCGGTTAAGCAGATCCGAATAGCCTTCCAGGTCATTGGCGATAACGAGCCGCGCGTGCTGCTTAAAGTACCGGGCCACGATCCCCGACCCGCTGAACACGTCGAACATGTCCAGCTTCTTCCTGCCGAGCCGCTTTTGGACCTTCCCCACCGCTTCCCCGATAAAGCCGAGCAGGGCCCGCTTGTTCCCGATGTACGTAACAATCTGCTGGGAAAGAAACGCTTCGTCCTCCAAAGCCGCCTCCGGAAGCGCGTCCCGGTCCGCCAGAACGCCCGGCGCAAGACTGTCCATACCGGAAGCCTACAATATTTGCCCCGGTAATGCCAGCGGAAATTCCGGTTGATCAATTCCCCCGGATAGTTTACCATTGTTCTTAGGGAGCCCCCGAAAACCGGAATTTTTAGAGGCTCCCTTGCCCTGCGGGGAAAGCCGCCTTTCCGTAATTGCTTATATTGCAACGAATTAGCGGCTTTTTCACCAGGCTTCCGGAAACCCGTCCGGGGTTTCCGAAAGTTCCCCGTACACAATGGCAAAATGGGAGCGTATCATGGCGGATGATAGAATTTATGTGGACGTGGCCGACGGGATCAAACGGGTGATGAACAATACCAAACTTTACGTCAAACTGCTCACGAAATTCAGGAACGAAAACAATCTGGCCGATCTGAACAGTTTCCTTGGCGCGAACGACCTCGAAAAGGCCCAGGCGGCGGCCCACACCATCAAGGGGCTTGCGGCGAATCTGTCCCTTACGGCGCTGTTCCAGCAGGCGCTGGAGATTGAAACCCAGATTAAAAATAAAGCGGTAGACCAGGGGGCTGCGGACACTCTCAACGCGATCTTTGCCGAAACCCTGGTGGAAATTGATAAGGTATTAGCAGAATATGCCTGACAGCGGCAATGCGCGCCTGATAGTTTTAGTTGTTGATGACGTTGACCTGAACGTGATGATCCTTGAGGAGATTCTTCAGGATGATTATCATGTTTTAACCGCCAACAACGGGAAGGAAGCCCTGGAAAAACTCCGCAACGCCTCGGTCCTGCCCAAAATTATTCTTCTTGACGTGATGATGCCGGAAATGGACGGCAGGCAGATGTTCGAGCTTCTCAAGGCCGACGAGTCCCTTAAGCGCATCCCGGTTATCTTTATCACCGCCGAAAACGATTCCGAAAGCGAGCTTCTTGCCGCCGGGGCGGTCGATTTTATCAACAAGCCTTTCCAGCCCGACATTGTCAAACACCGGGTGAGGAATCAAATTGAGCTGAAAAAGTACAGCGACAGCCTGGAAGAAATGGTAGCCGAAAAGACCGCCGAGGCGACCCGGACGCTTGACAACGCCTTGCAGGGGCTGGCAAACGTGATAGAGCACCGGGATCTGGAGTCAGGCGAGCATGTCAAGAGGACCCAGGAATTTGTACGCGCCCTGGCGAACTACCTTGTAAAAAACAATTCGATATACGCCGAGGAACTGCGGAGGCTCGACCCCGGCACCATCGTCAAAGCCATGGCCCTGCACGATGTCGGGAAGATCGCCATTCCGGACCGCATCCTCCTCAAGCCCGGCAAGCTCGAGGAAGAGGAATACGCCATCATGAAAACCCACACCACAAGGGGCAAGGAGATCATCGGGGAATTGGGGGATATAAATTCCTCCCTCTACCTGAAGCACTGCGAAGATATCTGTTACAGCCACCACGAGCGCTACGACGGCAAGGGCTACCCCCAGGGGCTTGCGGGGAATGCCATACCGCTTGCCGCCCGGCTCGCCGCCCTGGCGGATGTCTACGACGCCCTGGTCTGCGCCCGCGTCTACAAACCGGCCATGTCCTACGACAAGGCCATCTCGATTATCGAGGACGGCCGGGGCACCCAGTTCGACCCTGTCCTTACCGACGCCGTGCTGCAAAGCAAAGATTCTTTCCAGGACATATCCCGGCGGTACAGGTAAGCGCCCGCGCTAACCTGCGAGACAGCCCAGCGTGGCCAGCATCACGGCCTTGATGGTGTGCTTGCGGTTTTCCGCCTCGTCCCAGGCCCGGCTCCGGGGGCCGTCGATAACGTCGGCGGTAACTTCCTCCCCCTTGATCGCGGGGAGGCAGTGGAGGAAGATCGCCTCCGGCCTGCCGGTCCTGTCCATCAGGGGCCGGTTCACCTGGTAGGGCCTGAGGAGGCCGGCCCGCTCTTCCCGGACGGCTTCTTCCCCCATGGAAGCCCACACATCGGTGTAGAGCGCGTGGGCGCCTTTTACATCGGCAATATCCGGCGAAACCAGGATTTCCGCGCCGCTCTCCCGGGCAAGGGGCCCGCAGATGTCGAGCAGGGCCGGATCGGGGCTGAGCGAGGGGGGGCTGACAATACGGAAATTTATCCCCAGTTTCGCGCAGATCACCAGGAGCGAGCGGGCGACGTTGTTCCGGCCGTCCCCGACAAAGCACAGGGTCTTGCCGGCGCTGTCCCCGAAGCTCTCCTCCAGGGTCATAATGTCCGCCAGGGCCTGGGTGGGGTGGAAGCTGTCGGTAAGGCCGTTGTAGACCGGCACGAGCGAGTATTCGGCCAGGGTTTCCACGGTTGACTGCCTGAAGCCCCGGAACTGGATGGCGCTGAACATCCGCCCCAGAACGCGGGCGGTATCCTCGATAGATTCCTTCGCGCCGAGCTGTATGTCCGCAGTGGAGAGGAACACCGGGTGGCCCCCTTCTTCCCCGAAAGCGGTTTCGAAGGCGCACCGGGTCCGGGTTGAGCGCTTTTCAAAGATCAGGGCGAGAGTCTTTCCCAGGAAGCGCTGGCGCGGCCCGCCCGCTTTTGCCTCGGCCTTTAGCTGTTTTGCCAAATCCAGGAGAAACCTGATCTCGGTTTTCGAATAATCAAGCAGGGTTAGAAGCGATCTTCCCTCTAAAGTCTTTAAATTCATAAATCCTCCATAGTAATATTCCGAGTATATAGGTATTGCTTTGTGTTAGAATAGCCATGATAACCGCAGCACAGCGCGGGCGCGCGGGCACACGGCCCGATCGTGCAGGAGACACCGTACCATGATGCGTCTTTTGTTTTCCCTCCGCTACCAGGCCCAGCTCCGGCGCACCCGCCCGGAACTCTACTCTTCTCTGGAAAAATCCATCACGGGAATCCTCAGGGCTTCGGGCGGGACAGCCGGGGTGGAACGGTGGTATATCGCCGCGTCTTTTGACGACAGCGCGATCGGTTTCTGGCTCGATATACTTGTCTTCTTTGAAAGTATGAGGAATATCCTGGACAGCGCTGAGCCGGAACTGTACGGCTCCATCTGCCTTGCCGGCCGGGATTTGGACGAAGACGACCTCCGCCTGATGCGCTCGCTTCCTTCCGGAGGCACGGGGATTTGGTGCGATCCTTCCGTCAGGCGGTCGCTGCTCCCCTACGCGCTGTTTGACAACAGCTTCGGGGAAACCAGTGGCGCCCCCCCGGACGGCAGGTACAGCCGGATCAAGAGCTTCAGGTCTTTCCCGGGCCGGGAAACGGAGAAGGTTTTCCCCTACCGGGAGAGGATATGCAAGATCCTGAGCCAGGGCGCGCGGAAGAACCCGGTTTTGGCGGGCCCGCGCTTTATCGGGAAACGGGACGGGCTCCGGTTTTACTGCGGCAGCCTGCTAAAGGGCCTGCCGCAGCTGCGCATCGTGTTCGGGGCCGGG
>JAIRRR010000083.1 GCA_031255875.1 Treponema sp. | reverse complement strand
CTGAAACACCACGGCGGGGCCGGCCTTACCGGTTCGATGAAAAACCTTATGGGCTGCGTCTGGAACCGGCGGGTGTACCATTCAAACGGGCTCCAGACCTGTATCGCCGATTTCCTCCGTGCTAGGAAACCGGATCTTAACATCGTTGACGCCTACCGGGTCATAACCAGAAACGGCCCCCGGGGCGGCTCCCTGGCGGACGTTACCCAGTTGGGTTCGCTCATCATATCGTCTGACATTGTGGCTGCGGACACGGCGGCCTCCATGCTGGTCGGGCGCAAACAGGGTGAACTTGAGTGCGTGCGCCTTGCCGCCGCCGCGGGTTTTGGGCAGATGGACCTCTCAAAACTGAACATTGCCCGCGTAAACCTGTAATGTCCCACAGATCCCCTTTTCTCCGCCGCCTTCCGGCCCTGCTGCGCTTGTTCTTTGCGGTTCTGGTATTGGCTCTTTTCGTCTACGTCTACCTTTCAAGCGCCCTTAGTTCAAACGAAATATTGGCCCTTGCCGTGAAGGGGCAGTTTTCCCCAAACCTCTATGGGGCCGGTATAGGGGCCGCGGTGGTCCTCGGCATCCTTGCCCTTTCCCTGCTCTTCGGCAGGGTCTTCTGTTCCGTCCTCTGCCCCCTGGGAACCTTGCAGGAACTCTTCTGGCGGGCCGGAAATTTTTTACGGGGGAAAATCTTTGCCGGAAGGAAAGGTAAAGTCCCGCCGCCCGGTATAGCCGGAAGCGGCTATACCGCCGCATGGGGGATACGTTACGCCGTCCCGCTCTTCACCGGCCTGGGTCTGGCCCTTTCGTTCTCCCCCCTTATGACGGCCTTCGATCCCCTCTCGAACTTCGGGCGGGGCATAGGAGCCTTCCGGGCGATTATCGGCGGAAACGCGCTTCCTTTCGTCATTGCCCTCGCCCTTCCCTTCGTGCTGATCCTTGCCCTTGCGATCTTTCGCGGCAGGCTGTTTTGCCGCTGGTGCCCGGTTGGACTGACCTTCGGCCTGCTGTCGCCCGCAGCTCTCTTCGGGATGAAACTCTCCTCCCGCTGCGTTTCCTGCGGGATCTGCGAGAAGAAATGCCCGGCCGCCTGTATAGATTCACGAGCAAAACGGATAGCAAGCGATCGCTGTGTACTCTGTTTTTCCTGCGCCGCCGCCTGCCCCGGCGGAAGCGCAAGCTACGGCCTGCGGGGGAAAGCGGCGATTGCGGGCGAATCGCGCCGCGTCTTTTTGAAAGGCGCGGGCAGGGCCTCGATACTCTGCGCCGCCGCGTATCTCGCGGGTCCCGGCATAAAGCTGTTCTCCTCCGCTCCCGGTGCCGGAAGCCCGGGACTTCCCGTACTCCCGCCGGGGGCGCTGAACGAGGGGCGCTACCGGGCGTTTTGTATCGGCTGCCAGGCCTGCGTTGCCGCCTGCCCGGTCAACATAATCAGACCCCTCCATTCTTCCCGTCCCGTACTGGATTATACAGACGCCGGCTGTCAGTACAACTGTGTGGAGTGCGGAAAGGTCTGTCCCACCGGGGCCATTCGCCGCCTTGAGGTGGAAGAGAAGCGCCGGACCCGCGTGGCCCTGTCAAGCCTCAACTTTGAACACTGTGTGGTCAACACGAAACAGGAGTCCTGCGGCGCTTGTGCGGAAGTCTGCCCCACCGGGGCCATTACGATGATTGCCTATGGCGAATCGGGAGTTCCCTGGCTTACCAGGCCCGTGTTCGATGAACGGTACTGTATAGGCTGCGGCCTCTGTGTTGCCGCCTGTCCCGCCGAACCCCGGGCGATTGGCGTTAAGGCCGTGCCGGAACAGACCCTTACCGTGGGGGTACGTCCCGCCGATGAAAGCGACGAGGGCTTCCTGATAGAGGACACGGACGATTTTCCGTTTTAACTGGTGTCTGTCCACAAAGTCGGTTGCTTTGTGGACACTAACCAAGCGGGTATTTCAAAGCCCGTCCGGCGCGAAGCGCTGATTTCGACGAAACGGTATCTGTCCACAAGGCCCGCTGCTTTGCGGACGGATACAAAATATTGGTTTAAGAGACGAACGCTTTCCCGGAAGCTGAAATTTCGGGAAAGTCTCGATGCAATGCAGGATACTGCAGGGAGGTTTTTATGCATCTTGGAGCAGGAGAAATAGCGCTGCTGATACTTTTGGCGCTGGTGTTGTTTGGGGCGAAACGGCTGCCCCAGGTGGGCAGGGCCGCCGGGGAAGCCATACGCGAATTCAAGTCCGCTTTTTACAGCAAGCCGAAAACGGGAGAGGAACTGGAGGCCGGGAATTCGGACGGCGGCAAAGAGGCTTGAGGCATGGCCCTTGATCAGGGGAACGAGGCGGGCGAATGGATCGAACACCTTGAGGAACTGAGGCGCAGGATAATCGCCGTGCTGGTGGTGTTTACCACCGCGGCCCTTGGGGCCTTCGCCTTTTCGGGCCCTATCGCGGCTTTTCTCACCGGGCCGGTGTCGGATCTGGGCGTACAGCTCTACACCTTCAATCCCGCCGAAAAATTCATGGCCTACCTCCACCTTGCCGTCTGGACCGGGGCCCTCATCTCCGCGCCGTTCTGCCTCTTGCAGGCCGGTTTGTTTATATGGCCCGCCCTGAGGGGAAAGGAGCGGGTCTTCGCGCCGGCGGCGCTTATCGCCGTTCCATCCCTGTTTATAGCCGGCGCGGCGGCGGCGTACCGTTTCCTTTCGCCCGTGGTCCTGGCATTCTTTCTGGGCTTTGCCTCCTCCGACGGTATTCAGCCCCTCTGGGGATTCCAGGAATACCTTGCCATGCTTTACGCCCTGATGCTTGCCTTCGGGCTCCTCCTCCAGACGCCCCTCTTGTTGCTGTTCGCCTTCGCGACGGGGATTGTTACGCCCCGGCAGGCGGCCCGCGCGAGGCCCTATATCGTCTTCCTGATCTTCCTGGCTGCCGCGATCTG
>JAIRRR010000045.1 GCA_031255875.1 Treponema sp. | reverse complement strand
TATGTAAAAGAATGGCGCTTTTATATCAGCCGCCTTGGCCGCTGGGTTGACTTTGACAACGACTACAAAACCATGGACTCTGGCTACATGGAAACCATCTGGTGGGTGATAAAATCCCTTTGGGAAAAGGGCCTCCTCTACGAGGGCCACTACATACTCCCCTACTGCCCCCGCTGCGCGACGGTGCTCAGCAACCATGAACTCAACCTGGGCGGGTACAAGGATGTGCACGATCCCGCCGTTACGGTCCGCTTCAAAGTGCGCGCTCAATCGGTGCAGCAGGCCGTCCCCCTGCCGAATGAAACATACTTCCTCGCCTGGACCACCACTCCCTGGACCCTGCCCTCGAACCTGGCCCTCGCCGTCGGGCCGGACATCGGCTATGCGCTGGTCAAGGACAGCGGCGGGCACTACATCCTCGCGGAGGCGCGGCTGCCCGCCTATTACAAAGACGGAAGCGGGTACGAGATCGTCCAGAGGTTCAAAGGCTCCGATCTGGTGGGCCTTGAATACGAGCCGCTTTTCCCGTACTTCGCCTGGGCGGCGGAGAAGAACGCCTTCCGGGTCTACCCCGGCGATTTCGTATCCACCGAGGATGGGACGGGAATCGTGCATACCGCGCCCGGCTTCGGCGAGGACGACGCCAGGATGCTCAAGGGGACCGGGGTCCCGGTCCTCTGCCCCGTGGACGCCGAGTGCCGCTTTACGGAGGAAGTGCCGGACTACCAGGGGCTTTTTGTAAAAGACGCGGACAAGGCCATCATGGAAAGGCTCAAGGCCGAAGGCAAGCTCGTAAAAAGGGAGCAGATCCTCCACGCCTACCCCCACTGCTGGAGGTGCGGCAGCCCCCTCATTTACCGGGCCGTAGGCTCCTGGTTCGTCAGCGTGGAGAAGATCAAGGGAGACATGCTCGACGCCAACGGCAAAATCCGCTGGGTGCCCGGGCATATCAAAGAGGGGCGTTTCGGGAAATGGCTCGAAGGCGCGCGCGACTGGGCCATCAGCCGCAACCGCTACTGGGGGAACCCGCTCCCCATCTGGAAATGCCCGGACTGCGGCAGGACCGTCTGCGTGGGGAGCCGGGCGGAGCTTAAAGAGCTGTCCGGCGCGGATCTTACGGACCTCCACAAGCACTTTGTTGACAAGGTAACGATCAAGTGCGGGTGCGGCGGCGTCATGCGCCGGATTCCCGAAGTGCTGGACTGCTGGTTCGAGTCCGGGGCCATGCCCTACGCGCAGAATCACTATCCCTTTGAAAACAAGGAATTCTTTGACGAGCATTTCCCCGCCGATTTTATCAACGAAGGCCTGGACCAGACGCGGGGCTGGTTTTACACCCTCACCGTGCTCGCGGCGGCGCTTTTCAAAAAGCCCGCGTTTATGAACTGCGTGGTGTCGGGGCTGGTGCTCGCGTCGGACGGCAAAAAAATGTCGAAAAGCCTGCGGAACTACACGGACCCCATGGACGTGGTAAACAGTTTCGGCGCCGACGCGCTGAGGCTCTTCCTGATCCACTCGGCGGTGGTAAAGGCCGACGATCTCCGGTTCAGCGACGACGGGGTAAAAGAGGTGCTCAAGAGCATCATACTCCCCCTGTGGAACGCCTATAGCTTTTATGTTACCTACGCCAACATCGACGGGGCCGGGCCGAAGGGCGCGCCGGAAAACCCCTCGAACCCGCTTGACAAGTGGATACTCTCGGTAGCGGAAACCCTGGTAGAAAAAGTGTCGGCCGCCCTCGACTCCTACGACCTTTCCCGGGCCGTGGACCCGGTTCTGGAATTCATCGACTTCCTCAACAACTGGTACATACGCCGTTCCCGCCGCCGTTTCTGGCGCGCCTCCAGAAGCGGCGTTTCAGCGGGCGGCGATACCGACAAGGCCGAAGCCTACGCCTGCCTCTTCGACGCGCTCAGGACCTTCATCACCGTGGCCGCCCCCTTCATGCCCTTTGTTACCGACGCGATCTGGCAGAACCTGCGCCTTCCCGGCGAGGCGGAATCCGTGCACCTCCTGGACTTTCCCCGGGTGCGGGAGGCCAGGCGCGATCCCGCCCTGGAATTCAAGATGGCCGCGGTGCAGCACACGGTGTCCATGGGCCGGTCCCTGCGTTCCCAGTACAACATCAAGGTGCGCCAGCCCCTTTCAAAGGTAGAGCTGGTAACCCGGAACCCGGCGGAAAAGGCCGTGCTTCTCGAAATGGCGGAGATCATCCGGGAGGAACTCAACGTCAAGAACGTCAGCTTCCGGGACAACGAAGAGGACCTGGTAGAGTACCAGGCCAGGGCGAATTTCCGGGTCCTGGGCAAGGAACTGGGCAAGGACATGAAGGCCGCCGCCGCCCGGATAGAGGCGCTGAGCCAGGCCGAGATTCAGGGCATACTGGAGGGGGCCGCCCTGTCCCTTGACGTAGCGGGAAGGGCGGTGGAAATTACCGCGGAAAAACTGGACATCAGGCGTATCGAGAAGGCCAATCTCAAGGTACTTAACGAGGGGACCCTGACGGTGGGCCTTGACACTACCGTGACGGAGGAACTGTCCCGGGAAGGGGACGTGCGCGATCTGGTGCGGGGCGTGCAGAATCTCAGGAAGGAGCTGGGCCTTGAAGTTACCGACCGGATAAGGCTCTCGCTCTACGGCCCGGACCGGCTCAGGGCGGCATGGGAGGCGTTCGCGGACTACGCGGCCCAGGAGGTCCTGGCCCGGGAAGTGATCTGGGAAAAGGCCGAAAACGCGGCGGAGCTTGATGCGGGGGACGAAAAATGGCTCGTAAAAATCTCCAGGGCGTGACCCCCCCGCTTCCCGGAGCCCTGTCGGCCCTGCTGTGCGCCCTGGCCCTTCTGGCTTCCTGCGCCACAAGCCCCCCCGCCGCCGAGCCGGGCGCGGAGGGGGAATTCGCCGCCCTTGACGGCGGCGGCATGGCCTATTTTACCCTCGATGTTCCCGGCGCGCGGCCCATTCTGGACCTGGTGCAGTTCGAGGAAATCCGGGGCGGGCAGATGGCGGAGATCCTGGACATGACCGACGCCGCGGCCGGGGCGGTCTACGCCGCCGGGGACGGAGATGCCGGCGGCCCGCCGGGGCAGGAAGATGCCGCCCTCGCCGGACGCCGCTACCTTATCGCCGCCCGGGGGAAGTACCCTGCCCTCCGCGCCGGTTTCGCCTTTACCTTCAGCCCGGAATGGAAGAAGCTCAAATCACCGGCGGGGAAGCGTTACTGGTATTCCGGGCGGGAAGGGATCGCCCTGGTCCTGGACGCCCGCTCCGCCCTGGTCTCCAATACCGATCCCTACCCCCGGTCCGCCGCCGTGGAAATCCCCGGCGCTTTCCGGGAATTCCGGGAAAACGCGGCGCTGGCGGGCTGGCTTTGTTCGCCTTCCGTGCCCCTGAACCGCTTCACCGCCCGGCTCAATATCCCCATACAGATACCCGCGGACCTGCTCGTCTTCGCGGTATACCCCGCCGGAAGCGCGGGGGAAAGCCGTCTCTACAACGCCAGGCTGCGCCTTGAAACCCAGTCGCCAAGCCAGGCCAGGGCGCTGGCCGCCATGTTCGGCCTGGCGCGGCTCTTTGCCGCCGGCGCGGATCTCCCCCCCGCCATAGCCGCGCTTCTCGCCAATCCCCCGGAATCCGACGGGGCCGCCCTCGTCCTTTCTACCGGCGACCTGGAACCGGAGGCAGTCGCTTTACTTTTTAACATGTTTTCGGTATATTCAAAATGAATTAAACGCGTCCCGGCCGGGTTTTCAGCGGTTTAAAATTTTATTGCACAGGGAATCTTCTATGCCTACTTACGAATACGAATGTAAAAACTGCGGTCACACTTTCGAGGCTTTTCAGAGTATGAGCGACGCGCCCCTTAGGGCCTGCCCTGAATGCGGCAAAGAGGTCCGCAGGCTCATCAACGGCGGGAGCGGTGTCATTTTCAAGGGTTCGGGGTTCTACGTTACCGACAAAAAGGCCGGGGGCGCCTCCGCCGGAACTAAAAGCGGCGAGAGCAAAAGCCCTGCGGAAAGCGCCGCTTCGGGCGGCGGCTCTCCGGACAGCGCTTCCCCGGCTCCGGAAAAACCCGCCGCCGCGAAAAAGGAAGCCGCCGCCCCTTCGCCGCCCGCCGCGGCCAAAGACTGAGCGGCTTTTTGCCGCGCGGAAAGGAAGATAAATTGAAGCAGCCCAAACCGCATTTTTTCTGCGAAAACTGCGGCGCCGAAGTGCCCCTGCACGTCAAAAGCTGCCCCGGCTGCGGCAGGGCCTTCTCGGCGGTCCGCTGCCCCAGCTGCAATTTTACCGGGGAAGAATCCCTCTTCAAGAACGGCTGCCCGGCCTGCGGCTACGCCCCCGCCAAAACCGCGCCCGCCGCGAAAACCGCAAAGCCCGGAAGAGCGGCCGCGGGCCGCCGCGCCGAAGTCCTGCCCCTCTGGGTCTACATCGTGTCCGGCCTTGCCGCCCTGGCGGTAGTGTGCCTGGTGTTCTGGTGGCTTGTGTAAGGGCGGGCAAAAGCCTGGCCGGTTTGTTTGTAATGATGACATCATGCGGACAGCGGCGCCGTTACTTGCTGCCCGGATCGGCAATACCGCCCTCCCGCATCGTCAGAATACAGTCGGCAATGTCGTAATACCTGTCATCGTGGGATATAACAAACAGCGTGAAGCCTTTGGCTTTCAGTTCCGGTAAAATTTCACGGTAGTATCTCTCGCGCATAAAGGGATCGAAGTCTGCGGCGACCTCGTCAAGCAGCAGCACGGGGCGGTTGTCCATAATCGCCGCAAGCAGCGCCATACGTTTTTTCTGGCCGCTTGACAGGCTGACGGTCGGAAGCTCGCCCTTGTCCATCACCTTGTCTTCCAGGCCAAGCTTTGCAGCCCAATTTCGCGACCGGTCCGCGTCAATGTTTTCATTGCCGTAAAAACGGTCAAACAGGTGAAAGTCCGCCATCACCAGGGCGAACAGCGCCCGGTAGTTCGCCTCCCCGATTTCCGCCACGCTCGCGCCGTCAACCGTAACAGTACCCTCGGACGGCTTTGTAAGCCCGGCGAGAAGCCGCATAAAGGTGCTTTTTCCGCTGCCGTTTCCGCCGCACATAATAACTATCTGGCCTTTATCAAGATGAAATTCCTCAACTTTCAAAACAAAGGGTTTGGTGTCGCCGGGGCGTTTCGGATATTCGAAGCCGATATTCCGGCAGGTGATTCGCGTAAATTTCGGCGCGGACGGGTAATCCGCCGGATCATTAATATCCGGCTCCAGTTCCGTTTCGTCAAGCTGCGCCTCAAAATCCCTGAGTTTGTCGATTATGTCCGCCGCCGCCGTCGAGATCGGCCCGAACTGCACCAGCGTGTACGCCGGCCATATTACTATCAGGGTAACTGAAATGATTTTAACCAAATCCTGCGCGTCAATCTTGAAGATCGACGGCAGTACAAAAAGCGTTAATCCCAAAGGCAGGAACAATATAGCCTGTTCCAGCACAATCGAACGGGTTCTGTACAGTTCCGTGCCCAATATCCGCTTCCCCTTTTCCCCGCTTGCGGTTCTAACTTTATAGTTAAAGAGCGCGTCGGATTTCCTGCGGTTCATTTTAAGCTCGTTAAAACCGGCAACCACGTCGTTGAGCGACACCGTAAATTTGTCCGTTGCGGCGGCGTCATCTTTGCCGCGCCCTCCGATTGCGGTGTCGAGCAGCCCGCGAATTTTTATCAGCGCGACAAGCACCGCCGCAACACACAGCGCGCCGGGTATCGACACCGTGCACAGGTACAGCCCGGTCAGAATGACCACGACGAATGCCGCCATAGTAGGAATGAGGAACCTCGCCGCCACTATTGCGGTGTATTTGTCGCCGCCTATTGTGGCGTAAATCAGTTCCGGGTTGAAATTCTGAAACGTATCGTAGTCTATACGCCGGAGTTTGTCGGTTACGCGCAGTTCCAGGGCGGAAAGGCCCTTTAC
>JAIRRR010000109.1 GCA_031255875.1 Treponema sp. | reverse complement strand
ACCCTCAAGCGCTACGAGAGGATACGGGAGATATTCAACAGCTGCAGCAATTCCCAGATGCGCGATGTTGACATCCAGGAGGTGGAAACCGGCGACCTGGACGTTGCGGTGGGGGAATTCTGCCGGGGCAAAGAGGTTAGCTGCGAGAAATCCGTCAAGCCCGACGGCACCGTCGTATTCGAGATAAACGCCGACGGCCTTTTCCAGCGCGTAAGCTACATGGAGATCGGCTGACAGGGCGCGGCCCGCCGCGCTGCCTACCAGTCCCAGGAGGCAAGCTGCTTCCCCAGGGCAGCGCCCAGGACTGCGGCGCACAGGGCCTTCGCCTCGCGCCACGAGGCCCTGTCCGTGCCCACCCGGCCTATCCGGCCCGGGCCGAGGCTTTCCGCCGCGAGCAGCCAGCGCCGGGCGCCCGGGCCGGCGGGGAGGAATTCCGCAGCCCGGGCCGCCCCGGTCAGGGCGCGTATATCCTCGTCAAGGCCCGAGCAGGAGGGGCAGACGGCCTGGGCTTCGCGCCGGGAATACCACAGCGTCGCTTCCGCCCCGGGGAATTCCCTCCCGCAGGCGGCGCAGCGGCGTAGATCCGGCCTGGCGCCGAGTATGTCGGCCCAGTTCCACAGAAACTGCGCGGCTATGCGGCGGCAGCCGTCCCTGTCCGCGCCTTCCAGCGCGTCAAGGGTGTCCCCGGCAAGCGCGAAAGCCGGCCCGCGCTCGGCCCCGCCCCCGTGGGAGGCCAGTATGGTTTCCGCGACGGCGGAGGCTGCCATGGCCCGGTCGTAGTCCTCCCGGATCCCCAGCCTCCAGGACTGCACGTCGAAATCCGTCACCTTGAAAAAATCTTTTGCCGGGTTACGGTAGAGCCAGGCCGTCCCCTGGTGGTACGGGGCCGCGTGCGCCCTGAGCCTGCTCTTCGGGCCGCCGAAAACCGTAGCCCGGATCAGGCCCTCTTCGGCGGTAAGCAGAGTAAGCTCCCGGTTCGATTCCCCGGAAGGCCGGGCGCGGAGTATCAGCGCGTTATAAGTCGGCGTGCGGTTCATACCCAATAACCGGGCTGCTGGCTAGAGTTCAAGCGCGAAGACCTTGCTCTTCCTGCCCGTGTCGTAGATTTCCCGTTTCCGCCCGGGAAGGCTTTCCACCGAATCTTCCCGGAAGCCCAGGAGTTCGAACCAGTCCCGGGTCTGCGTGGTCAGCGCGAAAACCCGCCTCATTCCCTGTTTCCTCGCCCGGTCGATCAGGCAGCGCACTATGCGCCGCCCCAGCCCCATCTCGGCAAAGGCCGGGTCGGTGGCGACTGCGGCGATTTCCCCCTGGCCTTCCCCCCAGTCGTGGAGCGCCCCGCAGGCGTGGACCGAGCCGTCAATCTCAAAGACCACGTAGTCTCCCTTTTTCTCCTGAATGTCCTGGCTGTTCCTGCGTATCAGGACCCCCTGTTTCATCAGCGGTTCCATGATCCGCAGTATATCGGCGATATCCTTTGTTTTAAGGGGCCTAATCGATTCGTATTCGTCGGCGTAGATCATGGTGCCCGAACCAAGGTTGGAGAACAGCTCCCTCAGCACCGAGCCGCTTTCCCGCGCGTCGATAAGGTGCACCCGCTCGACCCCGGCCCTGGAAGCCTCCAGCGCCAGTCTGAGCTCCGCAGCGGTTTTTTCCGCGCCGGCCGGCGGCGGGGAGAGGGAGCGCAGCGCGGCCTCGGTTTCCTGCGGGGTCAGGCCCGTCACCCGGCCGTCTTCCGCGAACTCGATGTCCGGGGCCCTGCCGAAGGATCCCCGGCTCAGCCCGTCGTGCGCCGTGACGATGAACAGCTTTGCCGCGCCCAGTGCCGCCGATGCCGCCAGGGCAATCCCGTCGCTCGGGACATTGTAGGGCTTTCCCGCCGGGCTCCAGCCTATGCAGGGGAGTATGGGCACCATGCCCTGGCCCAGAACCCGGCCGATGGAATCCGTGAGTATCTTGTCCACCCTGCCGGTATTCTCCATGTCGGCGCCGTCTACCACCCCCAGGCCCCGGGCGCGGACAAAGTTGCCGATCACCGCGTCCACCCGGTCTGCGGAAAGGCCGGTCATGAAGCGGTTCGCCACATGGAAGGCTGCCATCTCCACAAAGGGCATGGACTGGGCGCCGGTTATTCTGACGCCGCCCGAATACTCCGAGACCATGCCGTATTCGGCAAGCACCGAATCGATCCACTCCTTCGCCCCGGGCACTACCACTATCCTGAAACCTGTCCTGGCAAGCAGGGCAAGATCCCTCATCAGGACGGGGAAACTTGGGTCCTCGGTTACCGGAAAATCAACCTTGAAAACCAGGGTGGAACCGGCGAACCGGCTCCGGTAGTGAAACGCCTCCCGTATTAATTCCACCCCGGAAAGATCGGCCCCGTCCATGCTAGACACACAGCTCGGTGACGCCCGTCTGCCGTATGCGCAGGGCCGTTACCGTGCCTTTGCCGAACACCGGTTCAATTTCCCCCAGGTAGTTTTCCAGCGAAGTCAGCGGCACATAGGCCTGTATCGTCCCGGCAAATCCCCCGCCGTGGACCCGCGCCGCGCCCAGGTTTCCCAGAAAGGAGCGGCTTATGGCAAGGGCAAGGGCGATGCCCTGTTCGGCGGGGTTTGCGGGCGCGTAGATGTTCTGCAAAAGCTCCCAGGACGAATTCCCCGATTCGTTCACCAGGGAGAGGTAGCGGCCCAGGGCGCCCTGGCGCTCGTAAGGGTCAAACAGCGAATTGGTCTTTTCCAGGGCCTCTTTCATGTCGGCCACCCGGCTGTTCTCGCTGAAAAAATGCAGGGCCCGCAGTATGGCCCGGTCCCCTATCTGCTTCCTTATCTCCGCCGCCTTTCCCATAACCTGGGACTTGTAACATTCGCGGAGCACTTTCTTCCCGAGAAAGGCCGCCACGGCGTTCATCTCTTTGGGTATAGCCGCGTAGTCGTCGGTCAGGTCCACATGGCTCCCCCCGGTGTTCACCACGCAGAGCGCGTAGCCCAGCGAGAAAAGATCGAACCTGACCGGGCTGACCAGCGGTTCGGCGATATTTTGGAAGTCGATGGCCACCGCGCCCCCGCAGGCGCTGGCGATCTGATCCTCAAGGCCGCAGGGTTTGCCGAAATAGTCGTTTTCGGCCTTCTGGCCTATTTTCGCAAGCTCAAGGGCGCTCCGGCTGCCCCCGTTGTACAGGCAGTCGAATATTTTGGCTATAAGCACCTCCGCCGCGGCGGAAGAGGAAAGCCCGGAACCGGGCAGCACCGTGGAATCCGCGTTGGCGCTGAAACCGCCGATCCTGGCCCCCCGTGCGGCGAATTCCGCCGCAATGCCCCGGATCAGGGCTTCGGTGCAGCCTTTTTCGGCCGGGTTTGGCGCGAGATTGGGCGCGCCGTCCCTGAAAAGGTCCACTACCACGTCGGGATAGCCGGTGGACCGGAATACCGCGATCCCGTCTTCCCGTTTCGCCGCCGCGGCCGCCGCGTCAAGCTGGATGGAGGCCGCCAGTACCTTTCCGTGGTTGTGATCCGTATGGTTCCCGCCCAGTTCGGTGCGGCCCGGCGCGCTGAAAAGCCGGACTTCCCCCGCGGCTTCCTTGAATTCCCGGACCGGCCCGCTGGCGGAAAGGCCCGGTTTCCCCTGGGCCGGCGTATCGGCAAAATTGATGAAGCCCTCGATCAGCTTCCGGTATCTTTCCTTTTGCGCGGCTATATCCTGCCCGTAAAGGGAGTTCAAAATCCCCTCAAAGGCGGCGGAATCAATATTTTGAATCAGTTCTTTTCCGGTCATCAGACTGCCTCCTGTATCTTTATATTATAGCATCAAAATTCCTTTTAGTCATGAGGCCGCGCGGGGAGCCTCCGCGCAACAGCCTATTAGTAGTAGCCCGGATTCCCCGCGCTTTGGTATAATGCCGGGCAGGGGGGCCTATGGGAAAACCAATCGTCATTCTGGGCAGCATCAACTACGACATCGTAACTGCGGTGGAAAGGCTGCCGCTCAAGGGGGAAACCGTCCGCAGTTACGGCTTCGATATTTTTACCGGCGGCAAAGGGGCGAACCAGGCGGTCCAGGTAGCCCTTTTGGGCATGGAGAGCGTCTTTATCGGCCAGGTGGGCGGGGACCTCCAGGGAAAGGACGTTCTGGCCGGGCTCGGGGCGAAGGGCGTTGACGCCTCGTTTGCCGGGGTATCGCCCGGGGAAAGGACCGGCTGCGCCCTCATCACCGTGGCGCCCGACGGGAGCAATACCCTGGCTCACGCGGCCGGGGCCAACCAGCGGCTTCCCCAAAGCCTGGTTGACCGCGCCTCCGCCCGGATCGGGGAGGCGGAAGTTTTTATAACCCAGAACGAGATCAACCTGGACGCGCTCCTCTACGGCGTGGCCCTTGCCCGCAAGGCGGGCGTCAGGACGCTGCTCAACCCGGCGCCGGCCGTCCCCCTGCCGGAGGAGCTGTTCGCCATGCTGGATTATATTGCCCCGAACGAAGT
>JAIRRR010000105.1 GCA_031255875.1 Treponema sp. | reverse complement strand
TCGGCGGCGCAGGCCCTTGCCACTTCGGCAAGGCAGGGCGCGTTGGGGGACAGTTTTACTACCAGCGGTTTCGCGGCGGCCCTACGCACCGCCCGGGTCACCCGGGACGCGGCTTCCGGGTCAAGGCCGAAAGCCATGCCGCCCTCCTTTACGTTCGGGCAGGAAATGTTGAGTTCGATCATGTCCACGGAGGATTGGCCCAGGAGTTCCGCGCCCCGGGCGTATTCTTCTACCGTTGAGCCTGAAAGATTGGCGATTACCGCCGGGCCAAGGGCGCGGAGCCGGGGGAGTTCCCTTTCGATAAAGGCGGCGATTCCGGGGTTTTCAAGGCCGATAGAATTCAAGAGCCCGGAAGCCGTTTCCCAGAGCCTTGTCCCGGTATTGCCGGCGCGCGCGCCCAGGGTAAGGCCCTTGGTGCAGATGCCGCCTGCCGCGCCGGTGTCCAGAAGCCCCGAGTATTCCCGGCCGAAACCGAAAGTGCCGGACGCGGCGATCACCGGGTTTTCAAAGCGCACCCCGGCTATGGTAACGGAAAGATCCGGCGCTTCCGGTCCGCGCGGCGCGGCACCCTGCGGCCGTGCGGCGTTATTGCTGCGTGTCAAAGACAATTTCCTCCGCCTTGAAGATGGGCCCGTCCGCGCAGCAGCGGCGGTTCCCCCCGCCCGTGGCGACCGTGCAGCCCAGGCAGGCCCCGACGCCGCAGGCCATGCGCCGTTCCAGGCTGACCGCGCAGGGGACCGCCGCTTCCCGGCATTTGGCCGCCGCCGCCCTGAGCATGCCCTCGGGCCCGCAGGCAAAGACCGCCGAGTATCCGGCGGGATCAAAGAAACGGGTAACGGGCCCCCGGTATTTCGCGCCGCCGTCTTCGGCGGCAACCAGGAGCCGGCGGCGGTGAAGGGCCGCCTCGCCCAGGAAGGCCGCCTCCCGGGCATCGTCCTTAAAGGCGGTTTTGACGCCAAGGTAGTAGTCGAATTCCCGGCCGGGGAAACAGGCGGCAAGGGACGACAGGGGCGCGATGCCCACGCCCCCGGCGACAAGGGCAACGGCCCCGCCGCCGCCCCCGGGGGCTTCGGGCGGGAGGAAGTCCTCCCAGCAGTTTCCCAGGGGGCCGCTCAGGGCGGCGCTTTCCCCGGCGCTCAGGGCGGCGAGCTCCCGGGTCCCCCTTCCCCGCACGGCAACGAGAAAGCGGAGCTTCCCGTTGCCGGAGGATTCCGCGCTGACAGGGCGGGGGAGGAACGCCGAGCCCCGCTCCGGCCTGATCATGAAGAACTGCCCGGCCTTCGGCGCCCGGCCCGGCCAGGCGAATTCCAGGCGGAAAACCCCGTCCGCAACGGCCCTGGAACCGAGCAACTTTGATCGATAAAAACTTTTCAAAGGCGGGCTTTCCGGGGCGGCCATCAGCCGCCGCCCCCGGCAGCGGGGCCGCCCGCCATTGCCGCCGCCCTTATGGCGTCCCGCATTTCAACAACAGCCCTACGGGCGGCTTCAGCGGCAAAACCGTTCCCCGCGTCTTCCGCGCCGCCGCCCGCCGCGCCCATCCACGCTTTAAGCACGGACCTTGAGGCATTTACCACCGCGCCGTTCCCCCGGGCAAGCAGGGCCGCCGCGTCCTCCGCCGCGCCCCCCTGGGCGCCGTAGCCCGGCACAAGGAAAAACAGATCGCCCAAATTTTTCCGGATGCGGGCGGCCTCTTTGCGGGCAGCCGGGCCGGAACCGTTCACGCCGACAACCGCGCCGAAGGCAAGGTAGCCGCTGTCGCCCCGGTACTTGGAGGCAAGGCCCGCCAGCCTTTCCCCCACCACGTCGTAGAGGCGATGCCCGCGATGCCCGGTATCCCCCTGGTCTATGGTCAGATTTTCAAAGTCGTTCATGCCCCTGTTGCTCGTCCGCACGAGCACAAAGGCCCCCTTGCCCTTTTCCGGGACGTAGGAAAGCCAGGGCTCGATCGAATCCGCCCCCATATAAGGGGAAAGGGTAACAAAGTCCGCCTCGAATTCCCCGGCAAAGTGCGCCCTGGCGTAACGTTCCGCAGTATCGGCTATGTCGCCCCGTTTTATGTCGGCAATTGCCAGCGCCCCGCAGGAGCGGATAAACTTGAGCGTTTCGGAATATGCCCGCAGCCCTTCAAGGCCCATTTCTTCATAACAGGCAATCTGCAGCTTGTAGCAGGCGGCGGCATCGGCCGTGGCGTCAACAATCGCCTTGTTGAACAACAACACCGCCGCCGCGTCGCCGGAAGCGGCCCGCCGCTCCTTCGGGGGAAGGTATTCCGGCGCAGTGTCGAGGCCCACGCATACATGGCCGCGCGCCTCCACCGCGTCGTAAAGCCGGTCCATGTTGAACATCCGCCGCAGCCTCACCTTGCCGTTCGAACTGCGTCGCAGACAACGCGGCCCTGGTGTATGGTCGTTGTAATCCTGCCCCTCAGTTCCTTCCCGTTAAACGGGGAATTCTTTCCCTTCGATTTGGAGCGCGCGGGATCGACCTTCCAGCGGGCGTCCGTGTCGGCTATGAAAAAGTCCGCCCGGTAACCCGGGGCAATACGGCCGCGGTCGCCAAGGCCGAGCAGGCGTGCCGGGGCGGCCGCCATCAGGGACAAAAGCCGGGAAAGGCTCAGGCCCCCTTCGTGCACCAGCCCCGTAAGGCACGCGGAAAACGCGGTCTCAAGCCCGGAAAAGCCCGGCGCCCCCAGTTTCTTGTCGTCGCCGCTGTGGGGCGCGTGATCCGTGGCTATGGCGTCGATGGTCCCGTCCAGAAGGCCCGCCATCAAGGCCCGGCAGTCCTCCTCCGTCCTCAGCGGCGGATTCACCCGGCCCCAGGTTTCGGCCCCCATCATAACCGCCGTTTCCCGGTTCAGGAGCAGATGGTGGGGGGTAGCCTCGCAGGTCAGCGCAAAGCCCGTCCCGGCGTTTCCCGCCGCCGCCTTGGCCGCGCGTATCAGGCCCACCGTCTTTTTCGCGGACACGTGGGCAATGTGGACATGGCAGCCCGTTTTTTTCCCCATCTCGATAACCCGCGCGGCGGATCTGCCCTCGTCCTCCGGGGCGCAGTGGCAGGAAACCGGCAGGCCGAGCCGTTTCGCCTCGGTAAAAGCCGCCAGAAGCAGGCTGTCGCTGGCCACTTCCTTTCCGTCCTCCGAAAGGATCAGCGGGGGGCGCCGGGGAAGCCGCCCCGGGGCCCATTGCCCGGAATCGCCGGGAATCAGCTCGGAAAGAAGGGAAAGCTCCCTTCCCGCCATGCCTTTGGTCAGGGACATGGCCGGGTAAAGGTCGATAAGGCCCAGGGCGTCGGAGCGGAGTTTCAGCGCGGCCGCCGCTTCCGGGGTATCGATAACCGGGTTCGTGTTGGCCATGCAGACCACCGTCCCGTAGCCCCCGGCCGCCGCAGCCAGCGATGCTGACTCCAGGTTTTCCTTTTCAGGAAAACCCGGCTCCCGGAAATGGGCGTGCATGTCCGTCAGGGCGGGGAACAGAGTCAGCCCCCAGCGATCGCTCCCCTCGCCGCCGTCTATGATACAGCGGGCGGATTCAAAAAAGTCCTCAAGCTCCTTGTTGGACAGCCCGCTGCCGGAAACTTCCGCAGTTCCCGGAAATACTTCCCGTATTATCCCGTCTTCCGCGACCACGCTTCCCAGCATATTTACGTTTTCGTCCACGATGCGGAAATTTTTCAGAATGACGATCCGTCCCATGGAAACCTCCCGGTGTCTTTATTAAGTAATTATAACCGTTTTGCGTGAAAAAGTCTCGCCCCGTATACAGAGGGGGGCCTGTTGCCGTGCGGCGGGCCGCCGCATAGCAGGCCGGCGCCCGGCCCCCCTGCGCTCCAGCCTTGCCCCGCATTAATGTGGAGTTTTACGGCAAACCGCTCCGGCGCTTTGCCGTAAAACTCCGAAAAGCCTTGCTTCGGCCGCAGGCCTGGAGCAAGCCTTCTGGCCCGGAGCAAGTCTTCCGCTACCCCCCCGCCGCAAAAAACGCCGGGAAACGCCCGCCCGCGTCGCCGCAGCCCTTACACGCCCTGCCTGAGAAAATCCCCGGTACTCAGCTCGTCGCAGTATTCGCAGCGGTAAGTCCCCAGCTCCCTGTTGTCCAGGCGGAAAACATGGGGCACGTAGCGCTCCGTCGAGGTAATGCACCGGGGATTTTTGCAGATCAGCACATTCTCCACCCGTTCGGGGAGCTTGAGCTTTATCTTTTCGGAAATCACTTCGTTTTCGATAATATTAACGGTAATATTCGGATCGATGAGTCCCAGGATGTCAAAGTTGATGGCTATGGTATTGTCTATCTTGATAAGGTCCTTTCTGCCCATGCACCCGGAACTGGCGTTAAGCACAAACGCCACCGTGTAGGAAGCCTTGTCAAGCCCGAGCCAGGAAAAAATTTTTATCCCCTGCCCGGCCTTGATATGATCGATGACGATCCCGTTTTTTATCTGGTCTATATTTAGCATCAGGCCCCTCCCGGTCCGGCCACGCCCAGTACCGAGGCCAGAAGGGCCATCCGCACGAACATCCCGTATTTCGCCTGCTTAAAGTAAGCCGCCCGCGGGTCGCCGTCAACTTCCACGGAGATCTCGTTCACACGGGGCAGGGGGTGCAGGACGATCAGATCGTCTTTCGCGAGCGCCATCTTTTCCGCGTTGAGGATATAGCTGTCTTTAAGGCGTATGTAGTCTTCCTCGTTGAAGAACCGTTCCCGCTGGACGCGCGTCATATAGAGCACGTCAAGGCCTCCTATCACTTTTTCAAGATTCCCGGTTTCGGTGTAGGGAACGCCGGCCTTCTCAAGTACGCCCGAGCTGATATAATCGGGTATCCTCAGTTCCTCGGGCGAGACAAAGGCCATCCTCATGCCCGGGTACCGGGAGAGCGCCTTTGCCAGCGAGTGCACCGTACGGCCGAACTTGAGGTCCCCGCAGAAACCGATGTTCAGGCCGGCAATGGAACGGCGGAGCCGCCTGATGGTTAAAAGGTCGGTCAGCGTCTGCGTGGGGTGGTGGTGGCCCCCGTCCCCGGCGTTGATCACCGGCACGGCGGAATACCGCGACGCCAGCAGCGCCGCGCCCTCCTTGGGGTTCCGCATGACGATCACGTCCGCGTACGAGGCGGCCATCCTGACGGTGTCCGCAAGGCTTTCACCTTTGGCCGCCGAGCTGGAACCGGGCTCCGCGAAGCCAAGGCAGTTCCCGCCCAGGCGCATCATGGCGGCCTCGAAACTCAGGCGGGTCCGGGTGCTTGGCTCGAAAAACAGGGCGGCCAGGAGCTTTCCCCGGCAGGATTCCCTAAGGAAATCTTCTTCCGTTTCGATTTTTTCGGCAAGCGCGAAAAGCCCTTCCATCTCGCCAAGGCTTAGATCGCCCGGCTCAACCAAATGCCGTCCTTTTAACATGGCGCCTCTGTAAAATACCGCGAGCTATAAAAAAACCGCCCGGGTTCGCCCTGGGCGGTAAAAATCACTTACCGGGCTTTGACCCGATCAGGGTAAAAGACAGGCCGCACTGGTATCTTTCGCCGCTTTCGGGGTTGGTCGCCTTATCCGAGGCATAATAGCCCACAGATCCGGTGGAAAACTCCTTGGCCTGGGCGTAAAAAGTAGACCAGGTCTTCCCTTCGCTGTCTTTAACGGTGACTTCAAGGAATTTCGGCGCCTTGGGGTCGCGCTTCGCAGGTTCCGGCATAACAGCCTCCTTGTGTTTATAATGGGAGTTCCCAAACTCCGCACTCAGCGTAAAACAGACCGGGGAGGAGAGTCAAGCCGGCCGGAGACCTCTCCGCAGGATCAGGAATTCCGGTTTCACCCGCGCCTTCAAATCAGAATCATTGACATAATTATACACTATAGAGTAGAATATGGGTATGGACGACAATAACATTCTGTCTAAATTGAGGCTGTTCTAAAACTTCAGTTTTGGAACAGCAACCTTTAAAAAACGCAGTTTCGTAAGGCGAAAGCCTGAGAAACTGCAAGAGGCTGGTCCAAAACTGTGTGCGTTAGCGCACAGTCAATTAGTTTTGGAACAGCCTCAATTATAGTAAAAATACAATCGTAAATACTGAAAATGGAGATGTTATGGAATACAAATGGGACCAAAGTTTAGAAACGGGACATAGTCAAATCGACGCGCAGCATCGGCAGCTTATCGCGGC
>JAIRRR010000032.1 GCA_031255875.1 Treponema sp. | reverse complement strand
TAGGCATTGATATTTCCCAGGACGCATTGGCGGCAGCAAAAAAAGCCGTTGATGAAAAATTTCTTTCGACCGTGACCTTTGTACAGGCAGATATTTCGGAGCTGCCTGATAATCTCGGTGTATTTGATATGATCATTGGCCGCAGGATCCTAATGTATCAAAGAGACACAACCCGGAGCATTGGCAGCCTGCTTCCCTTTTTATCGAAGAATGGAAAAATGGTATTTCAGGAGAGCGACTGTATGGTTACTTCTTTTGGCTCCCCAATGCTGCCGTTGCATACAAAAGCGCTAAATTGGATATGGGACACTGTGGCAGAAGAAGGAGGAAATATCCATATCGGCAGGCAGTTGTATTCGGAAATGAAAAATGCCGGTTTGAAAATATCGCTATTGCGCATGGAGGCAATCTTGCATACTTACGAATCCGGCAGCGATTTAGCATGGGTAGTCAAAATGATGATGCCCCGCATAATCAAGCATAATGTCGCCGGTGCGGAAGAACTGGATGCTGAAACGTTGGAAGATCAACTACAGGAGGAACGGAAAACAAGCAACGTCCCTTTTGTTCGGGATATTGTGTTTGGTATTTGTGCAGAAAACTTGATATGAGCGAAAGGGCCTTGATGCCGCAGCCAAGCGAGGGCGACTCCCCTGCCCCCTTTGGCAAAGCATTGGAGGCCCAATATATGGAACGTTCCATTTTCTACACGTTGAGCGCCCTTTGGCCGTAATACGCGCCGGGGCCGTGCTTGCGGAGGTAGTGCTTGTCCAGAAGCTCGCCCTGCATGGGGGGCATGGCGGGCTCCAGCATACGGATGTGCCAGGCCATCATGGCTATATCTTCCAGGACCACCGCGTTGTGCACCGCTTCCACGGCGTCTTTCCCCCAGGCAAAGGGGCCGTGGCTGTGTACCAGTACCGCCGGCATCGAACCCGGATCGACCGCGCCGCCAAAGGTTTCTACGATTACTTTTCCGGTCTCCTTTTCATAGGCGCCCTCAATTTCCGCCCGGGACATCTTGCGGGTGCAGGGAATTTCCCCGTAAAAGTAGTCCGCGTGGGTCGTGCCGAAGGCGGGTACCCCCGCGCCCGCCTGGGCAAAAATTGTCGCCCAGCGGCTGTGGGTGTGCACCACCCCGCCGATGCCCGGAAAAGCCCTGTACAGTTCGATATGGGTGTCCGTATCGGACGACGGGTTCAGTTCCCCTTCGACCTTTTTGCCGGAAAGATCCACGATTACCATGTCTCCCGGTTTAAGATCGCCGTATTCAACCCCGGAAGGCTTAATCGCCAAGAGGCCTGTTTCGCGGTCTATGGCGGAAACATTCCCCCAGGTAAAGGTTACCAGCCCGTAACGGGGCAGCAGCAAATTCGCCCCGCATACCGCCTCTTTTAATTCTTCAAGCATATCTTACTCCTCTATATTTACAGAAACGCGCGGGCGTAACGCCCTTTTATACTTCAAAACGGCCCCACACCGTGTCCAGCGCTTCGCAGACCGCCGCGTATTTCTCGTACTTGGGACGGTAGAGGGCGCTGTTCCCGGGATCCGGAAAAACCGGGGGGGATATGCGCACCATGGCTTCCGCAGCCTCGTTGTAATCCTTGTATATCCCTGCCGCGACTGCGGCGGCCATCCCGCACCCCAGGGCGCCAAGTTCCTTAACCCCCGTGACTGTCTCGATGGGCAATTCCAGGACATCGGCGAACATCTGCACCCAGAACCGGGAATTCGCCGCGCCCCCGGCCAGCCTTACCGCCTCCGGCGCTTGCCTTATCGAAAGCAGCTTGTCGATGTGGCTCTTCGCGGAAAAGGCCACCCCTTCAAACACGGAACGCAAAAGGTGCGCCTTGCCGTGAAAACTGGTAAGGCCGACAAAACTTGCCTTTGCCAGGGGGTGGCGGTTCGAGCCGTAGAGGAAGGGAAGGAAATACACATCGCAGGAATCGGGCGGGACGCTTTCCGCCAGATCGTCCAGGTGCTGATACAGTTTTTTGCCTCCGGGGACCTGCTCGTTCCCAAGGCAATTCTGAATGACCCATTCCAGATTTCCCGCGCTCGTGGCGCTCGATTCTTCAAGCAGATAGAAGCCGGGAATGGCGTAAAGGGAATTCATTGCCACGCAGGTACCGGTTATGGGGGCCCTGGAGATAAATTCGTTGATACTCCAGGTGCCGGTTATGGTGCAGAGCTGTTCCGGCCTGGTAACCGACATGGCGATGGCGCAGGCGTCGATGTCGAACATGCCGCCGGCCACGGGGGTTCCCGGCGCGAGGCCGGTCAATTCGGCGCTTTCCGCCGTAACCGCGCCGCAGCGCTCGCCGGAATAGCGCAGGGGCGGTATCATGCCGGCGGCTTCCTCGATGCCCAGCGCGGCGAGCAGATCCCGGTCAACGGTAGCGTCGCGGACATTCATAAGGCCGGAGCCGGAAATATTGGTGGCCTCGCTCCAGGCTTCGCCGGTCAGACGGAAACGGATATAATCGGTTACCGAAAATATCTGCCCGATATTGTCATAAACAGCGCGATCGTGGTCCTTGAACCAGGCCAGAAGCGATACCGGCTGGCACGCCATGATCTGCTGGCACAGCCGGGGATACACGGCATCGAAGGTCCCCTCCTGTTTCCAGTTCCGGGGGTACTGCCAGGCCCGGTTGTCCGTGGAAATGATGCCGTTATAGGCGGGCTTCCCGTCCCTACCCCAGGGATAAAGCCCCTTCCCGTGGCCGCATACCGCGACCCCCGCGATAGCCGCGGAAGGCGCCCCGCTGGCGGCGATTACCTGCCTAATGCAGGCGCAGTTTTGCTCCCACAGATTATCCATGTCCCGTTCCATGTAGCCCGGACGGGGCGTGATAATATCCGTCTGGCGGGAAGCCACCGCGATTTCCTTCCCGTCCGGAGAAAAAAGGGCGGCTTTTATTACCGTCCCGCCGTTGTCAATGCCAAGGACAAACTGTTCCCGTGCCATGAATCGCCCTCCTGTAAAATAAACCGGCCGCGCCTTCCCATTAACGAACCTTCTGCAACATACGGCAGGATGGCTCATTCCTGTTCAGTATCTCCATCATGGCGCGCCGGTTCTTGTATCTGGTTCTATACTGATCCTTCATTTCCGCCACTGCGGCATCGCCGCCGGGGATTTTTTCCATTTTTTTGAATGTCTCGACGATATGTTCGTAGTAGCTACGCCCGGTATTGTTCTCCGCATAAAGGTCAACAGCCTTCCGAAAAAGAGCCAGGGTATTTTCGGGAAAGGCGTCGGCAAAAAAGCGGTAGTACCTCTCCATTTTTTCCAGAGAGAGCTTTTTCTCCATGTGCCCCATCAACCGTTCAGCCATCCCCTCGGCAGCCAAAAGATCTGCGGCGGGATCGTCCCCAAAATCCTTTTTTCTTTCGTAATGACGGAAGAGCGCTTCAAACTTTTCCGGCCATTCGTCCGGGGAAAATGCGGATTTATAGATCGAATAATATTGCTTATCGAATTCGTTTTCGATAAATGAATACGAAATGCCGCGTATGGCGGGAACGTCTTTTTCACGGCGGGCAATTTGCAGGAGGTACTTGTCCCAATCATCGGAATGATATTTGTTCTCTTTCTTGTCGATATAATCGTGGATGAGTTTTTTTGCTTCGTCAAATTTTTTTTCTTTTATTCTCTTTTCAACTACCTGACAACGGAACCTTTCTATCTGAATATTATCTTCCACATAGTTCCACGCCTTTCCGTTCTGATTACGGCTGCGGTGAAATTCGATGATCCGGCAAAGAATTTTTTCCGCCTCGTAGGATCCTTTGTCCCGCACCCGGCTGAG
>JAIRRR010000013.1 GCA_031255875.1 Treponema sp. | reverse complement strand
CGTTGAGCTGGGTAGGGCATATTTCGCCCCCGGAATAAGCCTGGAGCAGGGGGATCTTGCCCCCTGTTTTTTCCCGTATCAGGGCCATTTCGGTCAGGATCTCGCTTCCCAGCGTCATGCCCCGTGAAATGCAGGAATAGATGAGGAGTCCCGAGGGCTCGGGCGTTTCTTCCAGGGCTTTTTCCAGGGCCTGCCCGGAGGTAAGCAGCACGTCGTCCTTGTCGGAAACGCCTATTTTGAGCGTCGAGCCTTCGGGCATGGCGCCGGCGCAGATGGCGTGCTGGTTCTCGTTCAGGCCGATGAACGCCCGGGAAACCGGGGGGGTCCCGTCGTTATAATCCAGCATAAAGGGGAGGGAGGTCATGGCATAGGCGGCCTCGCTGGCCTTGGTCAGCCCCATGCCGGCGAAAAATTCCGCCACCGGCCTGCCGTTCACCTCCTTGAGAAGGTGCCCCTCGGAACTGGTGATCCGGGCGGATTGTTCCAGGATCTTTTCCCGGGAAATCGTGGCCAGGTAGAATTGGGGATGGAACTCCCCGTAGACGAGGATCAGGGACATGCGGTCCTGGTAATGCTCCCCGCCATAAAGCATGAAGCACTCGTGGAAGTCGGCGGTGTCGTCTATGGCCAGGGTGCCGAAGCAGGGCGCGCCCCCGGATACCTTGCTGAGCGCGATCACGTAGTCATCCCCGGAATTCGCCACCATAAAGGGGGCAAAGGTGAAAACAAGGGCGGGCCTTTCCGCTTCCGCCGCGGCTCTGTAGCATTCTTCGATGGCCTGGGCGGGCTTTTCCGCGAGGGAGCCGCTGAGGGCGGTTTTGAAGCTTACGGTGTCGCTGGTCAGGACAAGAAGCGTAAAAAAAAGGGTTTCCGCCCCCCTCTCGGTCCCCTGGGCCGAGCTGATGGTCCCGCATATTTCAAAGGGCATGGCGTCGCAGATAGCCTTGAGGGTGCCCGATTCGGCGAATTCGTAATGGCAGGCGGCGATCCCCACGGCGTTTTTCAGCAGATTGCGGTCCAGGCCGAGCTGGGCCTTGATGTCCTTCACGGCGGCTTCCAAATCGTCGATATTATCGGTAGAAGCGCTCAAAGTTCGTATCATAATGAATATTCTCCCCAAAAACAGTCTGACATTAAGATGCCGCTCCGAAAACTGGAATTTTGGAACAGCCCCAACTTCTATCATATTTCATCCTGTATCAAATGAAAAGATCCAATGAAGAACAGAGGCCCGGGGCGCCCCCGCCCTTTCCCCGGCAGATTCCCGGAAAGCTATTGGCATCCCGGTTTTTTTAACGGTATGATTTAGCAATGGGAAAAGACATAGACCGGGACGGCAAGATGCCGGTTTTCCGCCAGATTTACAACATCCTTGTTTCCGAAATGGCCGGCGGCCTCTACCCGGTAAACGGGAAACTTCCCAGCGAGAAGGCCCTCTGCCTGCGCTTCGACGTGGAGCGCAATACCGTGCGGAAGGCGTTGCAGATCCTGGTTGACGAAAGGCGGATCGCGCGGGTGCCGGGCATAGGCAGCAGGATCCTGCCCCCCGGCGCGCCCGGAAAAAGCCCTGCCCCGGCGTCCCGTCCGGCGGCGGACTTGGGCGGGATCATCATCCTGATCACCCAGGTGGACTACCTCAATTCCCCGGACGGGGAAAGTTTTCACTACCGCCTTATCCACAGCCTTGAAAAGCGCCTGTCCCGCCTGGGCTACAACCTCCTCTTTAAGCCCGCCGGCGAAGACGGCATAGTGGCAGAGACCGTACGGAGCGCCGCCCCCCAGGGAATCATCTTCGACAGCTTCAACCGGGACACCCATTACCGAGAAGCCGCCGGCTCCGGCCTGCCCTGCGTGTCGGTGAATCACTATACACCCCTCTTTACCAGCATAGTGAGCAACAACTTCGACAGCGCCTACCGGATAACGGAGCGCCTTACCGGGGCGGGGCATGAGAAAATCGCCTTTATCACGGGCAAGAGCAGCCACCAGACCAACATGGAACGCCTGAGCGGGATCCAGACCCTGTACACCGCCCGGGGGCTTTCCCTGCGCCGGGAGTACCTTATCCCCAGCGACTGGACCTTCGGCTCGGGCGTCCTGGCGGCGGAGCGGATTCTGTCCATGGGCGCGGCGGAGCGGCCGACTGCGGTTTTCGCCTTTAACGACGACCTGGCCTACGGCTGCTACAGCGTCCTGGAGCGGCAGGGCCTGAAAATACCGGAAGACATCAGCATCGTGGGCTTTGACAAGAGCGACCGCTACAACGGCGTGTTCCCGCCTATCACCACAGTGGACGTGAACCTGGACGCCATGGTGGATTACGCGTGCTGGTACCTGGAGAACCGCCTTTCGGGGCAGGCCCCGGCGGCCTGCGCGAAGATACAGATAGACACCACCATCTGCGACAGCGGCACGATAAGGGCTCCCGCGTGATTCGTGGTGAACATGTATATTTAAAAACGAAAGATTCTTCCTTTTTTTAAAAAAAATCGTCTTTTCTAAAAAAATAATAAAAATTTATTGACAATTTATGCGATCCAATGCTGTAATATAGAGAGGGGAAAATTTGTCCCCTGCCGGAAATATACATGCTTAATGAACATGTTCTTATTTCCGGCAAAGTTTTCACGAAGGAGCAGTATATGAAAAAAACAGTCGCGATTCTGTTGATCCTGGCGGGGCTCTTGGCGGGATGCAAGAAGCAGGAGGAGGCCGCCGCGCCGACCGAGCCTGTCAACCTGGTTTTCTGGCACCACCAGCTTCAGGCGGTAAATAATTTCAAGGCGTTTGCCGAAATTGCCAACGAAATTTT
>JAIRRR010000159.1 GCA_031255875.1 Treponema sp. | reverse complement strand
AGACAGCGTATAGAACGCCAGCGGCGGGATCGCCGTTATTATAGGGAGTGAAGATGAAAGTCCGAACCAGTGTGAAGCCTATTTGCGACAAATGCAAGGTGATTAAGCGGAACGGGATTGTCCGTATCATTTGCCAGAATCCCAAGCACAAGCAGAAGCAAGGGTAGGAGAAGTTATGGCACGTATCGCGGGGGTTGACCTCCCCAATAAGCACGCAAACATCGCCCTGACTTATATTTTCGGGATCGGCCGGCCCAGCGCCAACGAGATCTGCGCCAAGTCCGGAATCGATCCCCTGCGGCTGATCAACGACCTGTCCCAGGAGGAACTGAACGGGCTTCGCCAGCTTATCGAGAACGAATACAAGGTGGAAGGCCGTCTCAGGACCGAAATCGCGCTGAACATCAAGCGGCTGATGGATATAGGCTGCTACCGGGGGCTGAGGCACCGGAAGGGGCTGCCTCTGCGCGGCCAGAGGACCAGGACCAACGCCCGTACCCGGAAGGGGAAGAAGAAAACCGTCGCCGGCAAGAAGAAATAGCGGGGCTGCCCCAAAACCCGCCCGGTTTTAAGGGCGGCGGCAGAGAATTATTTGGAGGAGTAAGTGGCAGGTAGTACCAAGAATACCAGGAATACCAGGAAGAGGAAAGAAAAAAAGTCGGTTTACGAGGGGAATGTCTATATTCAGGCTACCTTCAACAATACTATTGTGACTATTACCGATTTGATGGGGAACGCGGTTTCCTGGGCCAGTTCCGGCGGGCTCGGGTTCCGGGGCGCCAAGAAATCCACCCCTTTTGCCGCCCAGACGGTTACCGAAACCGCCGCCCAGAAGGCTATCCAGGTGGGGCTCCGGGAAGTGCACGTGTACGTGAAGGGGCCGGGCATAGGCCGGGAATCGGCGATCCGGCAGCTTGGCGCCCTGGGTATCAAGGTAAAGTCGATTAACGACGTTACTCCCATTCCGCACAACGGCTGCCGGCCCAGGAAGACCCGGCGCATTTAAAGGGGGAGAGGAAGTATGGCAAGATATACCGGACCTGTTTGCCGTTTGTGCCGGGTTGAACAGAAGAAGCTTATGCTCAAGGGCGATCGCTGCAAGAGCGACAAATGCCCGATCAACAAGAAGCGCTCGGCGCCGGGCAAGGACCCGAAGGCGCGGCCCGGGAAGCGTTCCGATTACGGCGTCCAGCTTAGGGAAAAGCAGAAGCTCAAGAGAATTTACGGGATGCAGGAAAAGCAGTTCAGCCTTTTCTTCGACCGGGCGCTCCGCATGTCCGGCATTACCGGCGAGAACCTGTTCGTGCTTCTGGAAAGGCGGCTCGATAATGTGGTGTACCGCCTGCGTTTTGCCGCAAGCCGCAGCCAGGCCCGGCAGATCGTGCTCCACGGCCACATACAGGTCAACGGCAAGCGGGTGAACATACCCTCCTATCTGGTCAAGGCCGACGATGTGATCGAGATCCGGGAGAGGAGCAAGGGGCTTGTCGTAATAAAGGAAGCCCTTAAGGAATTCGGCAAGTCCGGGGTCATGCCCTGGCTTCAGCTGGACCCCGACGCGCTTAAGGGGAAGTTCCTTGTTTCCCCGAGGCGCAGCGATATTACCGATTTGGCGGACATCAAAGAGCAGATGATCGTCGAATATTATTCCAAGTAAGTTATACCTGGGCGGCCCGGGCCGCCAGGTATTGGTTGCAAGAATGATAGCTTTCCGGAAGAAAGTTTAAGGAGTTTAAATGGCCCGTAAGAATCTGCTTAAGGGATGGAAGCGGCCCAAGGGTATTACCTTTGAGCACGGCGAGCTTAGGCTGAATTACGGCAAGTTCGTCGCCTCTCCATTTGAACCGGGATTTGGAACTACCGTCGGCAATACCCTGCGGCGGATACTCCTCTCCTCGATTCAGGGTTACGCAGTTACCGCAGTTAAAATTACATCTTATGACGCTGACGGGGTTCCCCACAATATTTCCAGCGAATTCGAGACGATCCCGAATATCGTCGAAGACACCCTGGAAGTTATCAACAACCTCAAACAGATACGCCTCCGGCTTCCCCACGACATGGAGCAGAACCTTTTTCTCTATGAATGGACCGGAAAGCATGACATTAAAAGCGATGATTTTGCCCGGCCGGGGGAGGTAGATGTTCTGTCCTCCGGGCTCCACATAATGACCCTGATGGACGACGCCCACCTGGAACTGGAAATCCAGGTCGATCTGGGCCGGGGCTATGTCCCCTCCGAAGTGAACGAGCAGTATGTCGAGGTAATCGGCACAATCCCCATGGACGCGATTTTCTCCCCGGTAAAAAAGGTGAAGTTTACGGTGGACCCGGTCCGGGTAGGCCAGCGCAGCGATTACGACAAGCTGGTGCTGGAAGTGTGGACCGACGGTACCGTCAGGCCCGATGACGCGCTCGCGGAGGCCGCCAAGATTGCCAAGGATCATTTTTCTGTATTTATCAATTTTGACGAGAACAACCTGGGGGCCGAAGAGGACCTTGACGAGGATGACGAGCGAATCCGCCAGATACTCAACACCCCGGTGGAAGAACTGGAGCTTTCGGTGCGGTCTTCGAACTGCCTTAAGAACGCCAACATCAAAACTATCGGGGAATTGACCCGGAAAACCGAGGATGATATTACCAAGACCAGGAATTTCGGCAAGAAATCCCTCCAGGAGATCAAGGAAAAGCTTAAGGAGTGGAATCTGTCTCTTGGAATTACCGACCTGAACGTGCTGAAAAATGCGGTTAAGATAACCCCGCAGCAGCAGCAGAAGGAAGAAAAAGATGAAGCATAGACGGGGTTTTAACCCCCTGGGAAGGATGTCCGCGCACCGGAAGGCCCTGCACCGCAATATGGTGACCAGCCTGTTCCGGCACGAGAGGATCAAAACTACCAAGGCCAAGGCCCTGGAGATCCGCCGGAGCGCGGAAAAGCTGATCACCCGGGCGAAGGTCGATTCGGTGCATAACCGGCGTATTGTTTCAAGCCGCCTTTTTGACGAGGGGATAGTAGCGAAACTGTTTACCGAAATCGCGGTCCGTATGAAAGAAAGGCCCGGCGGCTATACCCGTATCCTCAAACTTGGGCAGCGCTATGGCGACGCGGCCGAAGTAGTGATACTGGAGCTTGTTGACTACAAGCTGGAAACCGACGAGGATTCCGGCAGGAAGGCCAGGAAGGAAAAGAAAAGCCAGGCAAAGGCCGAGAGAAGGGCCGGCGGCAGGAAATAGGAAACCGCCGGCAAACAGAGCCGCTCGCGGAAGGCCCGGACCAAAGGTTCGGCGGCGCGCGGCCCGGCCTTTTGGTTCGGAAAGGCGGCTGCGGCAAAACAGGGAGAAAGATGAATGTCTAAAGCGCACAGGGGCAAAGGTATACGGGACCAGGTTTCCCGCGGCAGGGGCGAGTGCCCGGTTTGCAAAAAGAAAAGCGTCAAGCTGCTCTACGAGCAGGACGCCGGCGGGGTCAAAGTAAAGGTCTGCAAGGCCTGCCGGGCGGCGATTAAGCACGGCAAGAAAAGCCTCCCCACTGCCTCCTGATTCGGGTAACGCGCCGTAGTCCCGCCGGCCCGGGGCATACTGTTTTCCGGCGGCCGTGTTCCTCTGTTTCGATTCAAGGACCCTCCAAAAAAATAAATACTGCATAGTGCGTACCGATTCTGAACGGCCCGGTCGTTTCCATGCCGCTCTAAAAACACGGTCGCCTTCTTCTATGAGGCGGCGCAGAAATTGTTTGCGTCGGTGTGTAGTCATGTTGTCAAGGGCGGTTTGCGCTTCGGCGGGGATTGCGCCGAGACCGCCACAGAGTGTTTTGCCGCCTTCACCGTCTGCTGCCAGATAAAAGCTCATCGTTATACCCGCAAACGAGCTTTGTTCTTGAAATTGCGGCGGTCCCCGGTAGACGGCTTTCATGCCGGGCAGATCAATGTCCCATTCTGGGGCGGCCTTTGCTACAGGGTGGGGAAGGACAAAGAGACAGTAATATAATCGTGTTAGAATGAAATCAAACATCTCCCTCATATTTCAAGTCTCTTTATATGCGGTATTAAATATTCATTTATCTTATTATTCAAATCTATAAACGTGTCATTTATTAATGCTTCATTTGCTATATTATAATGATTATCCATTTCCCATAAATTCATGCGAAACACTTCGCAATTTAAATATTTATTGGTTTTTAGTAACGCCCTATCTGCGATCATTAAGGTAACGTGTAATTCTAAATATTCACCGGGTATGTTTTCAAAAAACAGTGAGAAAAATATATAATAATCAAATTTTTTTGTTGATTTTTTTAAAAACTTGTTCTTCCTTGAGTATTTAAACCCCAGCTTTTTATATTCTTTCTCGAGTTTTTTTCCAATAAGCGTAAATGCTTTTTCTGTTTTAATTGCTTTATGGCATAACTGTAGTTTTGGTAAATGTCCTTTTAATGATCGTTCCCACGCCGCTCTGAAAACACGGTCGCCTT
>JAIRRR010000137.1 GCA_031255875.1 Treponema sp. | reverse complement strand
CCGCCCACGGTAAAGCAGGCAAAGCCGCCGGAGACGATTCCCATGGCGGCGCATTCCCGCAGATCCGCCGCGCCCCGTTTTGCCAGGGACAGCTGTTCCGCCATTCCCGCGATGACGCCGCCCGCGAGGTTGTCCCCGCAGCCGGTGGTGTCCCCCCGGCGTTCCGGGCGGGCCGCCAGGTCCTCGTCTATTTTTTCCGAAACCGGCATGGCCTGGAGGGGCAGGGGCGCGAATACCCCCTTCTTCCCGGCGGCCAGGATTACCGGGCGGACGCCGATAGTAATGATTACAGCGCCTGTGCCCCGGCCCAAAAACCAGGAGGCCGCTTCTTCCGGCGAGGCGCAGCCGGAAGTCCTCAGCGCCTCTTCCCGGTCGGCTATCAGGAGATCGATGAGCGGGTAAGCGTCATCGTTCGCGCCGAGCCTCCACTTTTTCCCGGGGGCGGTATTTTCGCTCCGGTAGTCGTAGACCAGGTTCACCACCGTCGCCGCGCCATGCCCGGCCGCCCGTTCCAGGAGCGATGTAAGGCTGTCGTGCAAAAGCGGCGTAAGGCCGGTCCCTCCAAAGGCGATAATTTCCGCGTCAAAAAAATCTTCTTCCGGGGAATCCGGCGAAGGCCCCGAGAGGTCTTCCGCAGTTAGATTCGCCGCAGCCCCCAGGAGGTTGACAAAAGTACGCTCGCCGTGGCCGCCGTCGTAATTCGGGTCGGAAAGCACGTCGGTACGCGGCGTAGCACCCGGCTTACCGATAAGCCGGAACGATGCGAAGGGAAGGGAGGCGAGCTCCTTTTCCACCAGGGCGGCGGAAGAATCGTCGCCCCGCACGCCGAAGAAAGAAACCCGGTGTTCCCGGCCAAGCATCTGGGCGGCGTGCGCCAGCGATACTACCGACGGGCCCCCCAGGTTATAGGAAGTGCAGGGCTTGCGCCCGGTAATGCCCCCCAGGGCATCTTCGTAGGGCTTGCCCGCGAAACGTTCAAAATCCTCGGCAAACACCAGCTTGCCCGGGGTAAGCCCCCCGTCCCCCTCGGCGCGTGACCGGGCCGCCTTAAAGGCGGGGCTTGAAAAATCCTCGTTCGCGTACAGAAAATCTATCAGGCAGCACCCGGTTCCATGGATGATCACGGCGATTCTCCTTGATAACGGAGTCTGCCACAAAAATCGGAATTTTGGAACAGCCCCAGGAGGCTTCCGCAAGGCCCGCCGATTCGATAAAAAAAGACGGTGCGTCTGGACGTCAATTTGACCGCACCGTCGGTAACTTGAGGGATCTCCCTCCCGTTATTTATTTTATCGGCCCGATCGCCGCGAACTTTAGGGGCTTTGCCGGATTCACGGGAGATTCCGAACGGCGGGCGAGAATACTTTCAAGTGGTAGTCTGCGGTTTCGGCAAGGGCGCGGTAGAATCTGGCCGACAGTTCCAGGTGGCGCTCGGCTTCGGAATCCGGACTGGCCTTGAGCCCGTCCTCCAGTTCCCCGACAGAGGGGAAGAGGAAGCCCGCCACGTTCTTTACCTCGCTTTCCGTGATCTCCCGGTTGGCCGCTTCAAGCCTGTCCAGCGCCCGCGCGGTTTCTTCGGAGACGCGCCCTTTCCCGGCGCTGCCCCGCCGCTTTTCCCGGTCCCGCGCTCCTTCCGCAAGGGCGGCGGCCTTTTCCGCAAGGGCGCGTATTTTTTCAAGGCCCGCGAGGAGATCGCGCCGGGCGTCCTCGTAGCGGGCGCGCCGGGCGGCTGCGGCTTCTCCGGAATTGAAGGCCGCTTCCGCGCGGGCGAAGGTTTCGGCCAAAAGGCGGTCAATCTCCTCCCTGCGCGGGGGCAGGGCCAAAAGCTCTTCAGCCTTAGCGGGGACAAAGCCCGGCACGGCGATGCCGTTAACAGAAAAGCTGCGGTTCTTGAGGCGCGGGTACAGGCCGGCGCGGTTTTCAAACCATGCGGCGTAAAGCGACAGCCGCCGGTCGGTAAGCACGGCGCCGCCGGACAGGGAGGGCGCGGAAAACGGGAAGCCGTCCCTGAGCGCGTGGAAGGACCGGGTCTCCGCCGGAAAGAGGCGGCCGGACAGGGACAGGGCGCGTTCCTCGAACGAGGCGCCTTTAAAGTGCGTTTTGAGCGAGGGGAAGGAAAGATCGAGCCCGGCGAGCCACAGGGATTCTGTTCCCAGGACCCGGGCAAAGTCCCAGGCCGTGGTGGCGACCGAGCCGCCGGTTCCCAGGGCGCCCTTGGGGTCCACCCTGCTTTCGATAAACTTTCCCAGGGGGAAAAGGGAGGAGCACAGGAAGGCGCGTCTAAAAGTGTGCCGCATTACCGCAGGGTACACCGCCGACTCGGCGATAAAGCAGCTTGCCGGAGCCGGGGCGCGGTCCAGGTGGCGCGTGTTCCAGAACTGGGGGTCCACCGCCAGGACAAAGTCGGGCGGCGCGCCGGCGCGGAGGAGCAGCCTGAGCGCCGTGTCTACAGTCACCACCACGGCCCGTTCGGCGAGCCGGGGCAAAAGCGGCGCGATTTCGTCAAGCGAGGGGCCTGCGGCGGCAAGCAGGACCGGCATCTCCGGGGGCAGGCAGGACGACAGCAGTTCTACCCCCGGAATGTCCCGTATGGCTTCCATGTTCGCCGCGAGGTTCCGTACCCAGCGCTTCCCGAACTTCTTCAGGGTATTCCGGTTTACTTCGTCTTTCGATCTGTGGAATTCGATCTGCTTTTCCGCCCTGCCGAACCATTCCTCGTCCAGCGCCATGAGCGCCCTGTTCCGCAGGATTTCCGGCTTTCCCT
>JAIRRR010000059.1 GCA_031255875.1 Treponema sp. | reverse complement strand
TGGGCGCCTTTCGCGGCGATCCGGGCGGCGCCGGCGCTGCCTGCGGAACCGGCCCTTATTTCCGCCACCCCCCGGGAATACTTGAAGGCGTCCGGCGGGACAGGGGGAATGCCGATCCTCGCCCTTTCCCATCCGACAAGTTCCGCCGTGTGGTATTTTTCAACAAGGGCGGGGGGGAAAATGCCGCCCACCGGCAAAACGGCCCCGGCAAAAGGGCGGGCCGCGGGTTTGTAGAGGGCAAGCTTTGCCGGCTCCACCGCCAGGACCGCGTCCGCCGCGACGGCGGGCCAGCCCGGCCTAAAGGCATCGCAGATACCCGAAGGCACGTCAACGGAAACGACGAGCGGCCTTTTCCGCAGCGCGTTCCCCCGGCCGCCCGTGCCGGCACTGTTTCCCGGCCCGGCGTCCCCGCGCGCCCGGCCGAGCGCCGACGCCATAGCGAGCGGGACATCCCGCAGAGGCCCGGAAAGCCCGGTGCCCGCGATGCCGTCAACAACAACGTGCGGCGTCTTTAACAGCGCTTCCCCGGCCCGGTCCCAGGGCCGGACCTGTACGCCCATGGCCCCCAGGGCGCGGGCCGCATAGGCGCGGGGGGAGATTTCGCCGGGCCCGGGAGGGCGGCTGAGCAGGGCCGCCGCGTTCCGGGGAAGGAGGCCGTGTTCCAGGATAAGGGCGCGGAGCAGCACCAGCGCGTCGGCGCCGTTATTGCCCGGACCGGCCAGGGCCGTAACGCGGAGCCGCGACGCGGGCAGGCCGGACCATTCGACCAGGCGGCGGGCGCAGTTCCTGCCCGCGGCTTCCACCAGGGCGAAGGGGGAAAGCCCCCAGCAGCCGGAGGCTTCTTCGTCCAGCGCCCGCGCGGCTTCCGCGCTCGCGAGAAAAGCCCGGCCCGGAATAGGAAGCGCCGCCCCCCTGCCGCGCCTTTTCATTGCGATAACTCCGAGGCGATACGATCCGTGCGCCACCATACCAGTTTCGCTTCCCAGTCCGTGGCCAGCAGCCCGGAGAGTATCCCCTCTTCCGAAACGTTAAAGGCGTTGAATTCCAGCTCGTCATCGCCGACCTGGATAAAGCCCCGGCGCTGGACCATCCCGCCGCCCTGCCCGGCCTCTTTCCCCAGGACAAGGAGGGAATAGCCCCCTTCCTGCGGGACGTACAGGAACACCCTGCCGTCGCGGATCACCGCCAGCATCGAATAGAAGAGTTTTTCCGCCTGCCTTCTGCCCTGGCCCGTCTCGAAAAAGGGGACTTCGAGGGTATCAATATAGGCGCCGGTTTCCACATCCATGATCCAGATAACGGAGCTGTCCGGCTCCGCGCCTGAACGGGTATTGGTAGACTCGTCGTAGGTGGCGTGGTAGTAATCGACTTTCATAAAGAGCTGCCTTTGGTCCGGGGCGGCCATGATCGCGTCCACCTGAGGCTGGGTGCCGGGCCGGTCCTGGGGCACGGGGATGGCGTTGTTCCGGATGGGGACCAGGTAGCGCATCGTCCCGTCGGGATCGAACCAGTAAACGTTCCACCCCGCGCTGTTCATGCAGACGACCGCAAGCTCGTCCCGTATCGATGTATAAAGCCCGTTTATGCGGGAAAAGGGGGTGCCGCCGATTCCCTCCTGGCCCAGGTAGTCCACAAAACGCCCCGCCTCGTCAAAGTGAAGCACCAGGCTGTCCAGGAGGGCCCGGTTCTCCGGGTCGTAGCTGTGCCTTTCGTAGGGGAAGCGGTCCTCGGCGTAGATGTGCTTGCGCGAGTCTACCGCGATCGCGCCGGGCTCCCGCAGGGGATAAGCGTAGGCCCAGCGGGTAACAATGCCCCCGTCCTCGGGGTCCGTATCCAAAGCCAGAGGCAGGGGGTTCGTCTCATCGTTATAGATCATAAAGAGAAGGTCGCCGTAAGAGGTGTAGCGGACTATTTTCTGGCCGTTGCCGTTCGCGATATAGAAGAGGCCGTCCCGCATGGCAAGGGCGGTTTTCGGGATGCTGCGGCTCCCCTCGATATTGAAGAGGTCGATCTGGTCCTCAAGCCGCCCGATTTCCAGGGTGAAAAGATCCTCGCGGGCCACCGAGGGGAGGCGTTCCCCGGTACAGGAGGCGAAAAAGAGGAACAGCAAAAAAAGAGCGAGGGGGGGCTGCTTCATGCTCGTTTACACGGCGCGGCCGTCGCGCGGCAGCGCGGGACTACGGCTGTCACTAAAAAAAACGGTACCCCAGCGCGATTCTCAGGCTTGGGCCGCTCGTCAGCCCGACCAGCTTCGGGGAAGGGACATCGAGCATGGCCTTTACCATCTCGACCGCGCCGGTTTCGTACTTTGTTTGCAGCCGGAGGCTGTAGAAGAATTCCCCCCGCAAAAAGAGGAACCGGGTAAGGGTATAATCCGCGCCCGCGCCTATCTTGACCAGCAGGGAATTCCAGGCGGAAAGCGGGTACGGCTCCCCGTCCTTGTCCATATCCGCCGCCAATTCCCCCTTCGTGCGGTCGTAAACCTTGCCCCCGTCGGGCTGCCGCCTTTCGGCAAGGGCTATAAGAAATTCCGCCCCGAGCAGGGGGAAAAGCGACCATTTTTCGTTCAGGACAAAGGGGTACTTCCCCAGAAGGGAAATGCCGAGCATGGTCTCGTATCCCGTACCTTTGTCATCGGACAGGGATTCGGAATTGTAATCCATGGTTTCCCGGTAGCCGCCCAGGCCGTTGAACAGGGAGACGGCGAGCTCCGCGTATGTCGCGTCCAGGAAGACAAAGCCCCCGTAGTCAAAACGGTCCATGCTCTGCACGGATTTGGCAGAGCCCGCCCCCCCGGAACTGTCGCCTTCCAGGACATAGCGGGAAAAGGTATAGCCCGCAAGGGCCCCGCCGCCCGCGCTCAGGGA
>JAIRRR010000237.1 GCA_031255875.1 Treponema sp. | reverse complement strand
TTGCGCTTCAAGCGCCCCCGCTGTATAATCATAGAAAGTGAAAAATCTGGCACGGCTGGCGCTTTTTTTCAGCGGCGTCTTCATCCTGTCGCTTCTCATAATATCCGGCGTCCGGTTCCTCTTTGTCTGGATCGACGCGGTCCGCGCAATCCCGGCCCGTAGCGTGGAACCGGCCGCGACGCTCGCCGCGTCGGCCAAAAACGCCCTTTCCACCGCGATCTACTGCTCGGCCCTGCTTTCACTCAGTTATACGGCCCGCCGCGCCATGCCGGCCGCGTTTTCCATCGTTTTTGTCTTCCTGTTCACGACTGTCTTTTCCTTCGCCTTTTCCCTGGCCCTGGACCGCCTGGAAGCCGTGGAATCCGCAGCGCCGATGACCCACAGGACTCTGGGAAACCCCGGTCTAAGGCTCAGGTCCGGCGACATGACCATCGTGATCGCCGGGGATCCGGCGGACGCGGCAAGCCCCCGGGTGGTAGCCCTGCCGGACCGGCCCCTGATCTTCCAGGAAACGCCCCCGGCAACCGCGCCGCAGCAGAATGAGCGCCCCGCCCTGCCGGCCGCGCCCTTTTACAGCCACAACTCCTGGTTTATGATCAACCTGGGCCTGGACTTCGGCCTGGTCTCGGAACAGCTTTTTACCCGCCTGCGATCGGGTTTTTTCTTTTTCTGTATTTACCTGCTTTCCCTCGCCCTGCTTTTGTCTTCCTGCCGCTTCGTGTTTGATCTGTCAGCCTGGCCGCTGGCGAATCTGTTTTTCGGCGTCCTCCTGTTCCGGGGTATTCTGAGTTTCGAGGTTTTCCTGAATTCCGAAGAAATACAAAACCTGATCGGCCTTTTTTCCGGAAGGCTTGTGCCTTCCGGGATCGTCAGCCCTACGATCTATACCGGCATAGCCCTGCTCGTCATCATCTATACCCTGCTGGTTTCCATGGCCCGGAGACGGCGAAGGGGGGCAGGCTGATGCCGCCGCCCGCGCAGGCCGGGGAAAAAGCCCCCGAAGCCCCGAAACCGCCCAGGGAAAAAAAGCCCCCCAAAGCCCCGAAGCCTCCGAAGGAAAAGAAGCCGCCAAAAGCCCCGAAGCCGCCCAGGGGAAAAAAGCCGCCGAAAGCCGGAATACCCCCGCTGAGCGAGGCGGGCAAGCTGGTTTTTGTATCGCCCCCGGCGGTATTCTTCGGGTATTTGGCGGCCTGCGCCCTGGCAACATTCGGTTTCAGATACCTGTTCCCGGTTTCGCGCCCGCCCCTTGACCTGTACGCTTCCGGGTGGCGTTTTGCCCAGTGGATTCTGGAATTTGTCGGCTTCTTTCCGGCGCTGGCCATGTCCGCCCTGATGATTCCCTTTAGCCGCGGGACCGGGGAGCCGGAGGGGGATAGGCGCTTTGACGCGGGCTTTTTGCACAGGCTCAGGCTGCCCATCCTTACCGCCATAATAGCGGTGATCCTGTACGGGGCGCTCTTTTTCGTGGCGCGGCCCCTTGCCGCCGACGCCCGGGAAACCATGGTCTTCCGCGGCGAGCTGTACCGGGATTCCCGGGACAGGGCCGTAAACCACGCCCAGGCGGGGGAATGGACCGAGGCCTCCCGGTTCGCGAATATCTGCGAGCAAATATGGCCGGACAATCCGGATGTGAGCGGGCTGAAAAACCAAATTGACGCCGAATTCTACCGTTCCCAGTATTTGCAGGACCGCGTCGCCCCTGCCGAGCGCCAGCCGGGCCCTGATCCCCGGGAGCGGTCGCCGGTGGACGCGACGGAGGCCCTGCGGTTCGGGGAGGCGGCCTTTGGGGAGGAGCGGTACTACGACGCCCACTGGCTCGCCACCCTGGCGGGGCGCCTTGCCAGGCCCGGCTCCGTCGAGGCGGGCGAATCGGCGCGCCTGGCCGGGCGGGCCTGGAACGCGATTGAATCCCTGGCGCCCAACAGCCGGGAAAGGGATCTGTACCAGATATACCGGCTTAAGCGGTCCGGCTACGAAGCCATGGTAGGCCAGGACTGGATCAAAGGTTATTATATTTTCAAAGAGCTGATCGGCGTCAGCCCGGACGATCCGGACGCGGCCGATTTTCTGCGGCGCTGCGAAACGGAAACCCTGCAAATAGCCTTTTTCGCGGACGAGCTTGAGCTTACCCTGGGCGACGTTCTGACCGAGGCGGTATTCTCGCTGCCCCGGTATAACGGCGCGGGCGAGCCTGACGGCCGGATGGCGCTGCGGGTGGGCGCCCTTTCCACTTTTCCGGATTATTCCTACGGCTTTGACATCGAGCTGGCCGCGATCAACGGCGCCGGCTCCCTTGCCAGCCGGATGGAAGCGCCCTACGCGAAATTCCTGCCCAAGACAATAAACGGCAGGCCCCGGACGGTGCTGCTGCTCCGGTCCCTGGATCGCCGGAACCCGGATCTGCGCTGGGAGCCGGTCTGGACCGGGCCGGAACCGGCGGAGCTGGGCGGGGCCGAGCTTCTTCTGGATCTGTCCTACGAAAATTTCCTGCTTATCACCCGGGCAAGGCGTGGCCCGGAATACCTTCAAATTCCCTCCCTCTTTGCCGCCGAACAGAACCTGGCCCCCTACGGTTACATCCGCGAGGTGTTCCGCGCCGAGGCAATCAACCGCATAGCCGAGCCGGTGTTCCTGCTCCCCCTGTTCATCCTGGCCCTGGTCGTGGCCTGGCGTTTCCGGCCCCGGAAGCAGCCCCGGTACCTGGCGGTACCCATGCTGGGGGTCATGCCGGTGGTTTTTCTCGCCTGTACTTCCGTGTACCGCTCCCTGATTGAAGCCCTGGGCATAGGGATGGCCCTCGCCCTGAGCTTTACATCTTCCATGGCGATCCTGGGCGTCGCGGTGTCGCTGCTCTTCTTCCTGTCCCTGATAATCCTGGTATCCCAGCGTTCCTAGTCCGGCATGGGAGAATCCCGGTGCGGTTTTGTCTTTTTTCTACAAAAAAATCGCGAAAAAAGAGTTTTTTTGAACTTTTCGTAAATATGGCTTGACGAAACAACGAAAATAAGAGTATTGTTTCCTGGATAGGATATTTTTTTGAGTTTTTTACGGTACTTGTACCCCTGTGGGGTTTTTTTAGAACCGGGCAGCCCTGCCCTGCAAAGGCAGGTTTTTCTTCCGGTTTTTAGAGATTTGTCGCTTCCTTTCTGCTTAGCCCGTTTAGATTCTCAATCCAGAACAGTATTTTCGCGGCAGGTAATGCCGCGCCCTGCCACGGCGTGGGGATCGATCGTTGAATCCTAGCTCTCTTGCGGGGGGAATCCCATCGGGAATTCGCACGCGGGGGGGCAGGTACCGCCTGTTTATACGGGCGTGAATATATGGCGGCCCGGACGCTTTGGGCGTAACCGCCCGATTCCGGGAGAAGGAATTTTCTCAATGGCTAAGAAATTGTATGTCGGCAACCTCTCCTACAACACCACCGAAGACGGACTGAGGAATCTGTTTTCTGAATTCGGCAGTGTAGCTTCGGCCAAGATCATCTTTAACCGCGAGACGGGCGAATCCAAAGGATTCGGATTCATCGAAATGGGCTCCGATGAGGAAGCCGCTGCCGCCATCGCGGGCGTCAACGGCCGCGAATTTGACGGCCGCCAGCTCCGCGTCAACGAGGCGATGGACAAACCCCGCCGCGACCGCTACGGGAACGGCGGCGGCGGAAACTGGTAGCGCGGATTGCTAACAGTCCGGGCGGCCCCCGGAAGCCCGTTTAACGCTTGACCGGGACACTGAGCTTAGGTACATTATTCTCATGACAGCCGACGAACTCCGTTCAAAATTTGTGGAATTCTTCAAACTCAGGGATCATGTCCAGATTCAGGGCAGATCCCTGATCCCGGAAACCGACCCCACCGTGCTCTTTACCACTGCGGGCATGCACCCCCTGGTACCCGACCTCCTGGGGCAGGACCATCCTGCCGGGAAACGGCTCGTGGATTACCAGAAGTGCATACGCACCGGGGATATCGAATCGGTGGGGGATTACAGCCACCTGACCTTTTTTGAAATGCTGGGGAACTGGTCCCTGGGGGATTATTTCAAGGAAGGGGCCATCAGGATGAGCTTTGAATTCCTTACCTCGGACAGGTGGCTGGGGATTCCGGCGGAAAGGATCGGCGTAACGGTTTTCGCGGGTGACGAGAACGCGCCAAGGGACGATGAATCTGCGGAAATCTGGAGAAGCCTGGGCTTCCCCCCGGAGCGGATCAGTTTCCGGCCCAAGGAAGACAACTGGTGGGGGCCGGCGGGCAGCACCGGGCCCTGCGGCCCGGATACGGAGATGTTCTACGATTTCGGAAAAGAACCCTGCGGCCCGGACTGCGGCCCGGGCTGTTCCTGCGGGAAGTGGCTTGAAATCTGGAACGATGTCTTCATGCAGTACAACAAGACTGCGGAGGGGAAATACGAGCCGCTCGCCCGCAAATGTGTCGATACCGGGATGGGGATAGAGCGGACCGTGACCATCCTGAACGGCCTGGCATCGGTCTACGATACGGGGATTTTCGCCGGGATACGGGGGGCGGTGGAAAGGGCCGCCGCCTACAGCTACGGTTCCGATGCCGGGAAGGACCGCTCGGCGCGTATTATCTGCGATCACGCGCGTTCCGCCGCCTTTATCCTTGGCGATCCGAAGGCGGTGACTCCTTCCAACGTGGGGGCGGGGTACGTGCTGCGCCGACTTATCAGGCGGGCGCTGCGGCACGGCCGCAAGCTTGGCATCCAGGGGCAGGTACTGCCGCCCATCGCGGCGATAGTGGTGGACGAATTCGGCGGGCCGTACCCGGAGCTTGAAGCGAACCGCGCCTTTATCATGGAGGAGCTGACAAAGGAAGAGGACAAATTCCTCGAAACGCTTCAAAAAGGCGAGAAGGAGTTTGAAAAGCTGCTCCCGAACCTCCTTAAGGACCCCCGGAAGATCATGTCCGGGCGCCTGGCCTTCAAACTGTACGATACCTACGGTTTTCCCATCGAGCTTACCGAGGAGCTTGCCGGGGAAAACGGGATGGCGGTAAACCGGGAGGAATTCGACGAGGCTTTTAAGAAGCACCAGGAGCTTTCCCGGACCCAGAGCGCCGGGACCTTCAAGGGCGGCCTGGGGGATCAGGGCGAAATGGCCACCAGGTACCACACCGCCACCCATCTGCTCCACAGGGCCCTTAAAATCGTCCTGGGGGATCACGTCGCCCAGAAGGGCTCCAACATCACCGCAGAGCGCATGCGCTTCGATTTTTCCCACGGCGCACCCATGACGGACGGGGAGCTGCGGGAGGTGGAAGCCATCGTAAACGAACAGATAAGGCGGGATCTGCCGGTGTCCGTGGAAGTGATGGATCTGGACCAGGCCAGGGCCGGCGGGGCCACCGCCCTGTTCGGCGAGAAGTACGAGTCCCAGGTAAAGGTCTACAGCATCGGGGACTTTTCCCGGGAAGTGTGCGGCGGCCCCCACGTGGAGCGCACGGGGGGCATGGGGACTTTCAGGATACAGAAGGAGCAGAGTTCTTCCGCCGGGGTGCGCCGGATACGGGCCGTTCTGGAATAAGCCGCGTAACTGAATCGCCCTTTCGGCGGTTTTAATTAAGGCATTTGGCCACTGTTCAGCTTTTTACAGGATACCGGATTTTGCAAGAGGCCGGAATATCGTACAATTACAGAGTAGGGGATAGAATGAATATGAAACGCTTTTTGCCCTTTGTTTTATTCGGGCTTGTCCTCGCGGCCTCCATTCCGGCGCAGACGGATCTTCAGCCGGCGGCCATTGTCCGCCTGACCAGGACCGAGCCCATCACGGTCAAGCAGCTGCGGACCGAGGTCGAGCGTATGGAAACGCAGGCCCGCCGGAAATTCGGGCCTACGGAACGGCGGCAGATCCTGGACGTGATGATCAACGAGCGCCTGGCCATCCAGGCTGCGGAAAGGGACCGGATTACCGTAACGGATAACGAGGTAAACCAGCAGATTCAGCAGCTCAGGGACCAGCTGAGGCAGTCCCTGGGGCGCGCCCCTACGGACGCGGAATTCGCCAAGGCGATAGCGGACGAGACCGGGCTTGAGCTGAACGCGCTCCGGGATCAGATACGCCGGCAGGGCGTTATCCAGCGCTACCTGGTGTCCAAGAAGCAGGATATCCTGCAAAGCGTAAGGGCGCCCACCGAGGCGGAAGTTCTCGATTTCTACAACAACAACAAAACCCAGTTTGTCCGGCCCGACACGGTACGGCTTTCCATGATCCTGGTGCCTTACGGGCAGGACCGGGCCAGGGCGAGAACCCTGGCGGACCAATTGGTCCGGGAGATCGGTTCCAGCGCTTCCAAATTTGACGAGGCAGTACTCAAGGCCCAGGCCCCGGGTTCGGGCTACCAGGGCGGGGACGCCGGGTATCTGCCCAGGAACGATCAGGCCCAGCAGCGCGTGGGTCAGGATCTCCTGAGGACGGCGTTCAGCCTGAAGCAGGGGGAGGTGTCCCCGCTTGTGGAGAGCCCCCAGGGTTACAATATCCTTAAAATAACCGAAACCCTTGAAATGAAGCCCCTGGGCCTGGACGATATGGCCCAGCCGGGTACTAGGACAACCGTCAAAAAGTACATCGAGGATTTTCTTTCCCAGCAGCGCCAGCAGGAGGTTCTGGCCAGGGCCCAGCAGGAACTGGTGACCGAGCTGCGCACGGGCAATCCTTTCCAGGTTTTTGAAGCCAACCTTAACTGGTAACCATGTCATCCCGGAGAAAGGGCCGTATCCTGGCCTTCCAGGCCCTCTATTCCTGGGAAGCCCTGGGCAGGAAGGAAAGGGCGGCCCCGGTCCCCGAGGAACTGCTCAGTTTTTCCTGGCTGGAAACCGACAAGCAGGAAAACCTGGGCGAGGCAACCGCTGCGTTTTCCCGCCTCCTGGTGACCGGCACTATCCAGAACATTGACGCCGTGGACAAGATGATACGCGCCCACCTTAAAAACTGGGACTTTTCCCGGCTGAACCGCGTGGACCTGGCGTTGCTCCGCATGAGCACCTATACCTTGATGTTCCAGGCCGATATTCCCCCTTCCATCGTTATTGACGAGGCCATAGGCATTTCCAAGGAATTCGGTACCGGGGAATCCTTCCGTTTTGTCAACGGCGTCCTTGACAGCATACGCCGGACTCTGGAGGACGCCTGCGCCCCGCCGGACGCGCAGATCCCGGCAAATATCCTGGGCCCGGCGGGTACGCCCGAAGGCCCTGCGGTCCGGCTCCGGCCGCCCGAATGACACGCCGGCGCCTGCTCTCGCGTGTCTGCATGACCGGCGCCGCGCTGGCCCTGCTGTCCGCCGGGCTGATGGTTTACGTGTTTGTCCGTTCGGGCAGATCCTTTTTCCCGCAGCGCGGCGCAGGGCCGGCTGCCGGGGAGACTTTCCATCAAAAGTTACGGGATTACGATGATTTCGCCGCCGGGCATATCCCCTTTGCCGACCTGGCCCGCCGCCTTGACGCCCTGGAGAAGGACGCCCTGGGGACCGGCTCCCACCTTTCCGTGCTGAAGCGCCGCCGCGCGCTGGCCCTTGACGGCGCTCCCGGGGGCTGGGAGCAATGCCTCGCGGCAGCGGAACGGGCGGCGGACAAGTTCCCCGGCGACGAGGCGATCCTCGCGGCGGCGTCCGAAGCTGCCGTCCGTTCCGGGTCCCCTGAAAAAGCGCTTGGGTACGCCCTGGGCATTACCGAAAAAGCCCTGCTCCCGCTGGCGCTCGGCGCGGCCTGCCTTGCCGGCAGGCTTGGGACGCCGGAAAAGGCCGCCGCCCTGGAACGGAGCGGGGAATACTTCCTCTCCGCAGCGGAAGGCGGCCTGGCGCGGGACAGGGCCGGGTTCATTATCAACGCGGCGATTGTCCGCGCATTGGCGGGCGATGTCCGGGGCGCGGGGCAGCTGATCCCGTCCCTCGCCGGGCCGGAATCCGGGCCGGGCGGCGCTTCCGGAAAAGCCCTGAATTTTGCCGCTGAATACCACTACGACTTCGGCGATTTAAGGCAGGCTGCGGAAATCTACGCGCGGCTCGGCGGCGAGCGGGACATGGGCCGGGCTGCGGACGCCCTGGCCCTGGCCGGGGAAAAGGAACACGCCAAAAGCCTGTGGATCGTCCTTACATCCCCGGATGAAAACGGCTTTCTCGTAACCCCGCCCGAGCTCCTGATCCGCAGCTTCTACAACCTGGCCGCCGCCGCAGAAACGCCGGAGGAGGAGCTCAGGCTTGTCCTGCGGGCGCTTTCGGTTGATCCCGG
>JAIRRR010000227.1 GCA_031255875.1 Treponema sp. | reverse complement strand
GGCGGCAGCAACCGACGATAAAAAAGTTATCTACTCTATGTACCGGGTTTCCAGAAGGCACGGGACCAAACAGGTGCTTAAGGACATCAGCCTGTCCTATTTTTACGGGGCCAAGATCGGGGTAATCGGGCTTAACGGGTCCGGGAAATCCAGCCTGCTCAGGATTATGGCCGGGGCGGATACGGAATTTTCCGGGGAAGTTTCGGTCAGCCCGGGATACACTATCGGGTACCTGGAGCAGGAGCCTTTTCTTGAGGCGGGGAAGACGGTAAAGGAGCTGGTGTCCGAGGGCGCGGCGGAAACGCTTGCGCTGCTCAGGGAATTCGAGGAAGTGAGCGAGGCGTTCGGAGAGCCGGACGCCGACTACGAAAAGCTCGGGGAAAGGCAGGCGGCCTTGCAGGAAAAGATAGAGGCCGCCGACGGGTGGAACCTGGACAGCCGGCTGGAACTGGCCATGGACGCCCTGCGCTGCCCGCCCGGGGACGAAAAAGCGGACCACCTTTCGGGCGGCGAAAAGAGGCGGGTGGCGCTCTGCCGGCTGCTGCTGCAAAAGCCGGACATCCTGCTGCTCGATGAGCCGACGAATCACCTTGACGCGGAAACGGTGGCGTGGCTGGAGCGGCACCTCCGCGAGTACGAGGGGACCGTGATCGCGGTGACGCACGACCGCTACTTCCTGGACAACGCGGCCGGGTGGATTCTGGAACTGGACCGGGGCGAAGGCATCCCCTGGAAGGGGAACTACTCGGGCTGGCTGGAGCAGAAGGAGGCGCGTCTGGCCCTGGAGGAAAAGGGCGAGAGCGAGAAGCGGAAGACCCTGCAAAGGGAGCTTGAGTGGATACGGATGAGCCCCAAGGGCAGGCACGCGAAGAGCAAGGCCCGGATTACCCAGTACGAAAAACTGTTGCAGGACGGCGGGCGCGAGAAAATACGGGAAAACCGGATCACTATTCCCGCAGGGCCAAGGCTGGGCCGGCTTGTAATCGAAGCGCAGGGGCTGCGCAAGGCATTCGGGGACAGGCTGCTCTTCGAAGGCATGTCCTTCAGCGTGCCGCCCGGCGCGTGCGTGGGCATTATCGGGCCGAACGGCGCGGGGAAGACTACCCTGTTCAGGATCATCGCCGGGGAGGAGAAGGCGGACGGGGGCGAGATGCGGCTCGGGGACAGCGTAAGGCTGGCCTACGCCGACCAGATGCGCGGGGCGCTGGACGACAGCAAGTCCGTGTGGGAGCAGCTTTCGGGCGGGCTTGACCTTGTCAGGCTGGGCGAGGGCCCCGGCGCCAGGGAAGTAAACTCCAGGGCCTACTGCGCCTGGTATAATTTCTCCGGCGCGGACCAGCAGAAAAAAGTAGGGGTGCTGTCGGGCGGCGAGCGGAACCGGCTCGGCCTGGCAATGGTGCTTAAAACCGGGGCAAATACCCTGCTGCTGGACGAGCCGACGAACGACCTCGATGTCAACACCCTGAGGGCGCTGGAAGAGGCGGTTGACAGCTTCGCGGGGGTTACGCTTGTGATAAGCCACGACCGCTGGTTCCTCGACCGGATCGCTACCCACATACTGGCCTTTGAGGACGGGGAAGTTGTCTGGTACGACGGGAACTGGTCGGAGTACGCCGAATGGAGGCGGGAAAAGCTCGGCGCGCGGGCCGACCGCCCCCACCGTTACGTGTACCGCAAACTGGAACGCTAACAACCCGTGCAGGATCGGGCTGCCCCGCAGTCGGCCCGGCGGCGTTACGGCAAAGGGCGCGGCCGCTCAGAGCAGCAGGGGCATGCAGCTTGTCCTCCCCGCGCCGTCACGGTGCAGCCGGACCTCCACCCCGTAGAGGGCGCGGATAAGTTCCGGCGTAAGGATATCGGCCGGGGGGCCGGCGGCGGCGATCCTGCTGTCGTGCAGGGCCAGCACCCGGCCCGCAAAGAGGAAGGCGTGCTCGGGGTTGTGGGTGCTCATGATGATGCTGTAGCCCTGACCGCTCAGGGCCTTGACCTGGAGGAGGACCCGGATCTGGTTCCCGTAGTCCAGGTTCGCGGTGGGCTCGTCCATGACCAGAAGCCTCGCCTGCTGGGCAAGGGCCCGGGCAATCAGGACCAGCTGCTGCTCGCCGCCGCTCAGTTTGACAAAGTCCCGCCCGCCGAACTCGGCAATGCCCAGCCGTTCCAGGGCGTCCCGGGCGTTCCGCCTCTGCCGGGCGTCCGGGCTTGCCCATTCTTTGCCCTGGGCGGCGGTCCCCATCAGCACCATGTCCATTACCGAGTAATTAAACGAAGGGTAATGGGTCTGCGGTACATAGGCGACGGCCTGGGCCATGAGCCGGGGCGGTTTGTCTTTGATGTTTTCCCCGCCGAGCAGCACCGTGCCGGAATGCCGCTTTTCAAGGCCCAGAATGCAGCGGAACAGGGTGCTTTTCCCCACGCCGTTGGGCCCCAGCATCCCCAATAACTCCCCCCTTTCCAAAGAAAAGTTTATGTCCCGGAGCACCGCCCGCTCGCCGTAGGAAAAGTCCAGGCCCCGCACTTCCAGGATGGGCGCGGGGCTTGCGCCGATCCCGGAAACGGCCCCGCTTCCCCCGGCTTTGCCCGCCGGACGCCCGTTCACCAGAGTTCCCCCTTCCGGGTAATGAGCCAGAGGAAGAAGGGCGCCCCCACAAGGGAGGTGAGGATGCCCAGGGGTATCTCGGTGGCAAAGAGGTTGCGGGAGACATTGTCGATGAGCAGAAGGAAAAGCGCTCCGAAGATCACGGAAACGGGCATAAGGTCCTGGTAGTTGTTGCCTACGAGCCGGCGGGTCAGGTGGGGGATCACAAGCCCGGCCCAGCCGATGATGCCGCTGACGGAAACCGCGGCGGCGGTGATAAGGGTCGAGCAGACGATTACAAGCGCCCGGGTGCCCCGGACGTTCACGCCCATGGACTGCGCCTCTTCCTCGCTCAGGGTAAGGAGGTTGATCCGCCACCTGAAAATAAAGAGGGGGACCAGCCCCAGAATCATGGGGACAAGCACAAAGCGTATGTCGCCGGGCCTGGTTTTGGCCAGGGAGCCCATGAGCCAGTAAACGATTTCAGGCAGCACCTTGTTCGGATCCGCCACCAGCTTCATAAAGGAATTGGCGGCGCTGTGGAGGGAGGAGATCATCAGCCCGGCAAGGATGAGGCCGACGATTTTTTTGCCCCTGGCGCGGTCCCCGACGAACATTACCAGGGCGATGGTGATAAGGCTGGAGCAGAAGGCGAAGACGGTGATCAGGTAGCCCGGCAGCCGCAGCAGGATCGCCAGGGTGGCCCCGGTAGCCGCGCCGCTGGAAGCGCCCAGGATGTCCGGGGCGGCCAGGGGGTTCTGGAACACCCCCTGGTAGCTTGCCCCGGCGGCGGCAAGGGACGCTCCGACAAGGCAGGCCATGATGATCCGGGGCGCGCGCACGTTGAAAAATACCGCCTCCATCCGCTCGGAATCAAAGGGTATCCCGAAAAGACGGGCCGCAAGGTCTTTCAGGGGGATGGGGTAGCGGCCCAGGGAAAGGGACGCCAGAACCGCCGCGATCAGCAGGAGGCCCAGAATCAGGGCGGTTCCGGGGAAAGCGCGGGAATCGGAACCGGGCGTCATGCCGTGCTACCGGGCCACCGGGCCGCCGGCAAGGCTCCGGGCGGTAAGCCGGTCAAACTGCCCGCGCGAAAGCTCGTGGCTGTAAAAAAGACGGTAGTATTCCGCAGTTTCGGTGTAAAGGTCGTAGTCGGCGTATTCGGGGTAGAGCACCTTGCCCAGCCAGAGCATGCCGAGGTACCTGTTAATCGAGGGCGGGGAGCCCATCCAGTTATAGGGGCCCAGGGGGACCTCGTAATAAGCGCCGTTCCTGATAGCCTGCAACTGCCGCCACGCCGGGTCCTGCGCGGCGGAGGCGTAAACGCTGCCCGGGCCGAAGATGATCATCTGGGGGTCCCAGAGCAGGATCTGCTCAAGGTTCGCCTCGTTCCCGCTGCCCCGCGACGAGGGGTTGTCCACCACCGCCTGGTTATCGGCCATCCAGTCCAGGACTTCGGTGTGGAAAGTGCCTTTGGCGAGCACGTTAAGCCCCGCCGCCCCCATGCAGTAGAGGACGGATCTTTTGCGGTCCCCCGCGCGGCCCATGACCCGGTCGGCGGCGGCCAGGGTCTTTTCGCAGAACCGGGCCAGGGCCTCGCCTTTTTCCTCCCTGCCGAGCAGCTTCCCCAGGGTACGGAATGCCTGGGGGGTGGTCCGCAGGGTGGCGGTAACATGGACGGTCGGAATACCGATAGACGCCGAAATATCGTCCATATCCCGGGCTATGGAATCCTTGGGTTCCCCCACGTCAATGACCACGTCCGGCCCGATCCGGGCGATCTCCTCGGGGTTGAGATCCGCCGAGCCGTAGAACTGCCCCACAACCGGAAGGGCCGCGAAATAGCCGGGGATATACTCCGCCTCATCGGGGCTGTAGGCCGAGGAAACGGCGCAGATCAAGTCGGGAGCGACCGCCAGGAGGAACATCTGCGCCAGGGCCCCCGACGGGACGACGCGGGAGATCTTCGCCGGCAGTTCCACCCGCCTCCCCGCCGAATCGGTAAAGATGACGGTCTCCTGACCCGCGCCCGGGGGCACGGCGGCTTCCCTCCGGGGGGCGGCGTCCGCGTTACTTGCGTTGAAAGAAATAAGTAAAAACAGAATAACACTGAAACACATATTACGATACTTCATGGAACCTCCGAACAAAACACGATAAAACATAACGGCAACAGCCGGTTTTGTCAACAACCCGTTGCCCCCCGTTCCGCTACCGCAGCCTGAACGATATGGGTATGGCTATGCGGGCTGCCGCAGGGGGCGCGGGGAAGGGGGCTGCGGCAAAGATGACCGCGACAGCCGCCTCGTCAAGGACCTCGTGGCCGCTGCCCGCCCGCACCGTAACGGCGCTGACCCGGCCGTCCTCGTGGATGGTAAAGCTAACTTCCGTTACCCCCTGTATGCCGGCCCTCCGCGCCGGGGGCGGGTACACCAGCCTGTCCCTGATGCGCCGCTGGATGTAGTTGTAATTGCGTTTGACATACTCGGCGGTCAGGGCGGCGGCTTCCGCGTTTCTGCCCGGCGGCCCGGCGGCCGGCCCGGCTTCTTGCGGCCCTGCGGGAGGGGCGGGTTCCTGCCGCCCGGCCGGGGC
>JAIRRR010000226.1 GCA_031255875.1 Treponema sp. | reverse complement strand
CCCCCCCCCCCCCCCCCCCCCCCCCCCCCCCCCCCCCCCCCCCCCCCCCCCCCCCCCCCCCCCCCCCAGTTATGGCTGGTTTTTCGCAGAGATTTTTACGCGCCAGATAACCGTGCCGGAAAATAGCCATTTTACGGAATCTACCCCTTTTCCTGTGATTAGAGCCTGTCCCAAAACCGATTGGCTGCGCGTTAACGCGCACGGTTTTGAAGCGGCTTCATCATGCAAAATTTTATATCCAAACTCGTGAAAAGTCAAGCGGAAATTTTTGTAACTATTTCAGCCGGCTTCTCCCGCGCCGGCATTGCCGGGCGGAAGAAGCCGGGACGCGCTGCGCGGTCGGGGATTATCGTCTATCAGGGCGGTATTGGGCGGGGGGGTAGGCCGGGACCTTGGCCCGGCCGCAGGGGGGCCGGGCGGGGGCTGCGTCTGCCCGGCATTGCCCGTCCGGTAACAGGCCCCCCTCCAGCATTCTGTCGCGCTTAGCCTTCGTCCGCGCGGGCGAGGACCTCGAAGCGGCGGGTGAGGGTATTGCCCGCCATGTCAACGAGGGTGAGGGTGTGCGGGCCGGGGGAGGGGCGGCTTTCCATTTCGTGGAAGAATTCGGTGTAGCCCAGGTAGGTTTCGTCCAGGTGCCAGTGGACGCGGGCGGCGTTTTCCCGGTGGGCGGCGGCGAAGAGGACCCGGCCGGGGCTGCCGTCGAGCTCTATGGGCACGTAGATCTGCGAGCCTTCCTCCGGGTTGAAGAGGGCCAGGGGGGGCGAGGCCGGTTTTCCGGGGCTTTCCGCTGTTTCGGGGGGAGGGAGGGGCCGGTAATCCAGATTCCAGCGCCTGTAGTACCATTCTTCCGCCGGGGGGAGGACGAACCACTTCTTCTGCACGAGGGGCCGGGAGGAGCCTGCCTCCGCGAGGGCCTGCCGGTCCCCGGCTTCGTTGAGCGTGATTGTCCGGCAGTAGGGGCAGGGGGGGAGCGCGGGGCTTCTGCGGGGCGCTGCGGCTTCGGCTGTTTTTTCGCAGTCGGGCCCGGCGGGGAAGCCCGAGGCGGCGCAGATTTCGACGGTCCCGAGTTCCGTGTCCGGCCTGGGAAACCATTCCCCGGCGCCGAACGCGGAAAATAGTTCGAAAAGCACCGGCGAGGCGGTTACGGCGCTCCTCAGTTCCGGGCGGCCTTCCCCGGAGGCGTTCCCGATCCACACGGCGATGGTCCAGCGGGGGGTGACGCCGACGGCCCAGGTGTCCCGGTAGCCGAAGCTGGTCCCGGTTTTCCAGGCTATGCGGCGGGCGCCGGCGTATTCCTGCCAGGCAGCGTCCTCGCCGGGGCGCGTCCCGAAGGCCAGTGCCTCCAGGGTGAGCCAGGCGGCCCCGGGAGAATAGGGCCGGGGCTGCCCGGGGGGCGGCTCCGCGCGGGAAACCGCCTGACGGCCCGGGGCGCGTCCTGTTTCGGGCGTTCCGGCGGGGGCCGGCGGGGGCTGCGGAGGCTGCGGGTAGAAGGCCGGCGGGAAAAACTGGGTTTCCCGGGCAAAGGGGAGGAGGCTGGTGCGGGCGAGGCCCGCGTAAAGGCCGGCCAGATCCCAGAGCGTGACCTCCGCGCCGCCGAGGATGAGGGGGAGGCCGTATTCGTCGTCCGGGCGGAAGAGGGTGCTTGCCCCCAGAGCGCGGAGGAGGCGGGCGAAGCGGCCGACCCCGTAGCGGCGGAGGGCGCGTACTGCGGGGATGTTCAGGGAGCGGGCCAGGGCGGAGGCGGCGGGGACCGCTCCCAGGTAGTTGCGGGTTATGTTTTCCGGGCTGTAGCTCCCTACCCGGGTGGGGATGTCGCTTACCAGGGAGGCGGGCAGGATGTCGCCGGAATCGAGCATGGCGGCAAAGAGAAAGGGCTTGAGTATGCTTCCGGAACTGCGGGGGGAGACGATGATGTCCACGTCGGCGGCTTCGGGGGAGCGCACATTCCCTATATACGCGCGGACTTCGCCGCTCCGGGTGTCCATGACCAGGCAGGCCCCGTTCATCACGCCGTTTTCCGCGAAACGCCGGGCCCAACGGTTCATGACGCGGTCCGCCTGTTCCTGCATGGCCCTGTCCAGGGTCGTGTCTATGCGGGAAGGCGCGTCCGGGCCGCCCGCCTGTTCCCCGAGGATCCGGGAGAGGAGGTGCGGGGCGAGCTGGGGCAGGGGCAGCGGCTCGGCGGGGAGGGCCTCGGCCCTGGCGAGGAGCAGGGTTTCCTCGTCGATGCGGCCCCGGCGGCGGAGCCGGTCCAGGAGGGCGTCCCGCTTTTCCCGCAGCAGCGCCCGGTTCCGGCCCGGGTGCACCAGGGAGGGGCTGTTGGGCAGCACGGCCAGGGTCGCGGCCTCGGCCCAGGAGAGATCCTCGGCGGAGCGGCCGAACCAGCGCCAGGACGCGGCCTCCAGCCCGACGACGTTCCCGCCGAAAGGCGCGTGGGCCGCGTAAAGGGCGAGGATTTCGTCCTTGGAAAGGGCTATTTCCAGGCGCAGGGCAAGGGCCGCCTCCACGGCCTTTTCAAGAAGGGTCCGCCTGGCCGGAAGCCCGGCCTTCCGGCGGGAGCTTTGGCGGGAAAGCCGGATCGTCTGCATGGTAAGGGTGGAGCCGCCCGAAACGATCCCGCCCGCCCGCAGATTCTGGAGAAGGGCGCGGCAGACGGCTATGGGATCGACGCCGGGGTGGTACTTGAAACGCCGGTCCTCGTACTCAAGCAGGGCGGCGGCGAATTTGCCGTTTACCTGCGGGCCGGGCGGGAAACGCCACTGGCCGTCCGCAGCCACCCGCGCCCCCAGAAGCTCCCCCTCCCGGCTGTAAAGGGCCGGGGAATAGGGGGGGCTGAAAAGGGGGCCCGGCAGGGAGAGGGCGAAGATGAGGAGCAGGGTCCCGAATCCGGCGATGTAGAGCCTGCGCCTGAACCGGGGCCGGGCGCGTTCCACCGGCTTTACGGCGCGGGGCCGGCCGGGACCCCCGGCACGATCGCCCGGATGGACTCATCGTACATCGCGTAGGCATGTATGGCGGGCCTGTAGAAGGCGCCCCTATAGGCCAGGTTCACCCGGAAAACAACCGTCTTTTGCCCGCCCCGCTCAAGATCGAAGTAGGTCATCACCCGGTCGTCCCGTATATCCTGGTAATCGTAGGTCATGGAACTGCCCCCCCCGGCGAGCCGGTAGTTGATTATTTCCCAGGAGGCCGGCAGGGGGTGGACGAGGGCGACTTCCGGCACGGGCTGCATCCCGGTATTCCGCACGCTCACCCTGATTTCCATGTCATCCCCCGGGTTAAGCCCGCCGGGATCGATACTTTCCCCCCGGATGTCCCGGTATTCAACATCGAGGCTGAGGCCCCGCGACATGGCGGTTTCCGCCCCCTCGCGGGGGAGGCCCGTCGCGCTTATCCGGGCGTACACCGGCACTTCCGAAAGGTTCGCGACCCTGAAGGGGATCGTCGAGCCGGGCGCGATCTGCGGCGGGACCGCCAGGGTGAAGCGGGCGGAGGCCGACTGGAAGACGGCGGATTCAGGGGCCGCCCCCAGATTGTATTCCACCCGTATGGGTTCCTTCCCGGCTACCCCCTGGACAAAGGGGGCCGCCGCGATGAGGGAATAGGCGGTTTCCTGGGTAGAAAGCCAGGATTCCGATGAAAGGGACGCGGAAATTTCTTCGAGCAGGGGCCGCGCCCTGGTATAGTCCCCCAGAAGCGCCAGGGTTTCCAGGATCATCGCCTTGTCGCGCAGGGCCGAGCCGAAGGTGCCGCTCAGCTCGCGGTAGTCCCCGACAGAGGCGGCCAGCCGCCCGGCCAGGGACCGGGCCGCGTCCCGCTGCCCGCCGTACCAGTAGGCCGCCGCGAGCCGCCAGGCCGCCGCGGGCGAAAGGCCCTCCAGGTCGCGCAGGCGGTTCATCGAACCCAGATCGGCCGCCCCGGCCAGCGCCAGGGTGTAGAGCCGGTACGCCTGGTCCAGCTGGGAGCCGCCGTTCCTGCCGGACCAGACCGCAGCTTTTCCGCGCTGGAATTCGGCCCAGTTTTCGATTGCCTGGGCGGGCACGGCGAAACCCGCCCGCTTCGCCTCCACGAGGAAATGCCCCGCGTAGGAACTACCCCAGTCGTGGGGTTCCGCATCGCCGGGCCAGTAGGAAAAGCCGCCGCCGGAAGTCCTGAAACCCATGAGCCGGTCAATTCCGGCGGCGATGTTGGAGCGGGTCTCGGCAAGCCTGCCGGCCTCCAGGGTGAGGACCTTGTCCAGGTAAAGCTGGGGGAAGACCGAGCTGGTGGTCTGCTCCACGCAGCCGTTGGGGTACTTGATGAGGAAGTCGAGCCTCTTTTCCAGGTTGAGGGGCGGGAGCCGGGACAGTTCAAGGACTGCGGTATTGGTCCCGGCGCGGCCCGGCAGCCTGATGCGGCCCGGCCAGACGCCCTTTGCCGCGACCAGTTCCGTAAGGGATTCGGTTACGGGGATCGCGGTCGAGCGTATTTCCAGTTCCGTCCGGTGGCTGGCCGTTTTAAGCCCGGCGGATTCCGCCGTCACCCTGAGGCGGGCCTCCCCCGGCCTGTCCATCGCCTTTACCCTGAATTCCACGGTTGTTTCGCCGCCCTTTTCAAAGCTGACGGTACGCCGGCCCGGCGGGTTTTCCGCGCCGATCAGTTCCAGCCCGGCTTCCGGGACAAAGGTGACCGCCACCTGCCGCCTTTCCTCGCGGTAGGAATAGACCGTTACCGGGATGACCGCCTCGTCGCCCGGGGAGAGGCTCCGGGGGACCGTCCCGTAGACCATAAGGTCCGACGAGACCGGGACGGATTTCTCCGCCGTGCCGTAGGCCCTGCCGGCGGCCGGGGGCGGGCCGGAAGATGCTGCCAGCACCATGATGCGCAGGGCCCCCGTATAGGGGGGCAGGGCGAATTCCTCGGTACGGGTTTCCCCGGCCCTGATGGTATAAGGCCCGAAGAAGCGCACCACCGGCTTGAAACGCTGGGTGTCCTTTGCCGAATCGTCAAATATATCCTCCCCGCCCCCGATGGCGAGGAGGGTTTCAAGCTGGCCCGAATAGGCGCCTATTATTTCGGAGTAGAGGTCCCAGGACTTGAGGAAGGAAGCCTCCCTGGCGTAGAAGTAAGCCCGGGGGTCGGGAAGGGTGAAGCGGGTGAGCCCCAGGAGGCCCTCGTCCACCACGACAACGGTATAGGTCATGGGCCGCCCGGAGGCTTCCCGGACCTTGAACGAGGCCGCCGACTCCGGCTGCCAGTTGTCCGGGGCCTCAATCACGGGCCTAAGCCGCGTGCCCGGGTCCTCCACGTTCACCGGCGCTATGCCGTACAGCCTGATGGGAAGGTCGTTCTGCGTCTGGAGGTGCTTCTGGAGCAGGGTGACGTGGACGTACACGTTCGGCGCCATGGAGGGGTCCGCGAGGAATTCGTAGCGGGTAAGGGTGTCGGCGCAGGTGACCCACTCGCTTCTGAGTATCTTCCCCCCCCTTTCAAGCGACACCAAGGCGACAGCCTCCCTGTTGGACGGGAAACTCACGGCAACTTTTTCCCCGGCAAGGTATTGGGTCCTTTCGGGCGTCAGGGCAAGCATGGCGGCCGCCCCCTGCCCCCCTCCCTGGGACCGGCCCGCCCAGCCCGGCCAGTCTATATACACGATGCCCGCAGCGCTGTGGCCGCCGGCAGTATCCCGCGCCACCACCAGGTAGCGGCCCCAGTCCGGGTAATTCACCCTGAATTTCCAGGACGCCCTGCCGCCCGAGACCGTGATCGTTTCCCTTGAAACGGGAGTGCGGGAAAGGGCCTCGGAAAATTCCGCCCGCTCGCCGATGCCTTTTTCCCACCACCAGCGCCAGGAGAGCTTGTAGATCGCGCAGTCAAGCCGCAGCGCCCCGGTTACGGGTTTCCCGTCCCCGTCAAGGACCACGATATCGGCGCTGTGGTCCGTATCGGTAAGGAGCATGTTCCGGCTGGCGTCCCCGGTCGGGAGCTTTACCCCCACGTACCGGGGATAAGGGGAGAATTCCAGGGCCATCTGCTCGGAGGAAAAGACGCCGGACGGCTCGAAAACCCGGGTCAGGAACCGGGCGCTGAGTTTTCCCGGAACCGAGTCGCCGGGGGAGAGCCTCATGTCGAAGCGGGCCTTCCCCTGCCCGTCCAGATTCCCCTCGTAGAGTATGTACCGCTCGCCCGAAACGGTCCGGGAAGGATCCCGGAAGCTGTAGTCGGTAAACGAACTGAAACTGGTTTCCCGGTCCCCGAAGGCCACCGAGACATCGGCCTTGAGGCCTGGCGCGGGCGCGCCATAAAGCCAGGACGCCTCCAGGGAAACCGGGGTCGGGGAAGCGTCAAGGTAATCCCGCGCCCCGAAGTCCATATCCATCCTGAGCCGGTTGGGCATCACCGTCTCTATCTTGACGCCCCTGGTGAACACATTCGCCCCGACCCGGACCCTCGCGGTCCAGTCCCCGGTGGGGGCGTTTTCCGAAGTTGACACGGCGATGGGGTAGAACCCGTCCACGGAGGAGGTATAGGTCCGCTGCTCGGCGATCCTGCCGCGCGGGTCCTCAAGCTCGAAAAGCACGGGATGATCGGACGGGAGGGAGCCCTCCGCGTCCGAGAGGAGGAAGGTCAGGTAGATGGGATCGCCGGGCCGCCACACCCCCCTTTCCCCGTAGATAAGGCCTCGGACCCCGTTCGCCGACTGGCTCCCCGACACGTCGAAGTGGCTTATCGCCAGGGCGGCCGAATCGTTTAGCCTGAGATAGCCCCGGTTCCCGGCGCTCTGGGCGAACACGAAGGCCGGGACCGGCGGATTCCGGAAACGGGCAAGGCCGTCGTTTCCGGTAAGCGCGCGGGAAAGGACCCGCCCCTGGTAGTTGCGCAGCTCCACCGCCGCCCCCGGAACCGGCAGGGCTGTCTTCACGTCGCTTACCGCGAGGAGCCAGTCCCCGTCCGCGGACTTCTTCGCTAGAAGCCCCAGGTCCGATACCAGCACGTTTTTGCCCGCCGTAACGTTATGATCGCCGTAGGCCTCGTAAAAAGCCGGGTGGCAGGGATCCCTCCGGTAGCGGTACCAGTCGTACCGGGACTGGCTGCCGGGGCTGTGATTGTCCCAGAAACTCCGCTCGCCTTCCCCGCCCCCGATAACGGGGAAACTGTCGTCCGGGAACGGCAGATTTGAAAAATCCCCGTGGCTCGCGGTACATTCGTAGTGCACATGCCGGGGCCGGAAACTCATCCTGATGTGGAACATCCCGTCGGGGTACTTTCTGACCAGTTCCGAAAGATCGAGCCCGCGGCGGACCCAGCGGTTCTTGTCGCCCTCCCGCCAGGGGAAGTCGAACGCCTTCGTCCATACCGGCTCCCCGACCCGGTACAGCTCCCGGTTTCCCTCGAGGTTGTTTACCTGGAGGAATTGGATCATGTTATCCCCGTGTATCCTGAAAGCCTCGACCAGAAGCCCGGAGATGTTCCGCGTTTGCACGGTCATCGCGGCCCCCTGGCTGGTGGGGAGTACGGTCCCCGCCCCGGTAAAGCGGGCTTCCGGGAGTTCCCAGGCCGACGCAACCTGGTACTGCACCGGCTCGGCGAGGAACTGCCCTCCGGCGTCGCTCAGGTCCCGGATGGAAAGCTCCGTCCCCGGGCTCATGTCCTCGGCCCCGAATATGCGGGCCACGTTCCCTTCAATGGAGTAACGGACATTGGTGCTGCCTCCCAGGGAAACAAAGCCCCGCAGGTCCTGGTCCGCCTTCAGGGGGGAGGAGAAGGCCACTTCCAGCACGCCGGGCGAGGGGGCCTCGATACTCATCACCTCGAAACGGCCCGATGCGGGTATGCGGAAAGACATAAATCCCTTTTCCGGCGAACCGAGGGCCCGGCCCGACCAGCTGACCGCGACGGTCCGCTCCGTATCCCCCCGGGCAAAGGGAGGGAAACTGAAGCGGTGGGAGCCGTCCCCATGCGACCATTCGGGCCGCCCCAGTTCCGGGGCGCTTACGGCTTTCTCTATCAGGGAAAGGGCCGCCCCGGCCTCGGCGCTCAGCGCGCCCGAAATCACCGCGTCCCCGTCCGCGTTTATGCGCACCGGATCGAAGGCCAGCTCAAAGAGCGAGGGCTGGGCTTCAAATTCAAAACTGAAGGATGAAAGCGCCGGATCGCCCGGGATTTTCGCCCCTTCGACAAACGCCCGGTAGCGTTTTCCCGGCTTGAAAGGCTCCGCCGGAATAAAGGCCAGGGTATAGGCGTCTTTCCAGGACAGGGTCCCGCGCGTCTTTGGGGAAAGGCGCAGGGCGTCACGCGGAAGGGGGGCGGAACCGTCCCGCTCCGAGGTGAAGCGCACTTCCACCGCGCCCGCCCGCGAAACAAGCCCGCCGGAAACAGCCTCTACCTGCCTCGGATCAGGGCCGGGCAGTCGGCCTTCGCAGGAAAAAAAAGCCCCCGAAAGGAAAAACGGCAGCAGCAGGCC
>JAIRRR010000178.1 GCA_031255875.1 Treponema sp. | reverse complement strand
CGCGCCAATATTCAATGCGGCTACTTTACGAGCCCCAAGCTGATCCATACCGAAGATTACGCCGCGAACCGCTTTCAGGCGGAATTTTGGACCGACAACCGCCTTACCGTTTACGGCGAAAGCGGGTACGCCTGGGCCGAATGTAACGGGCGCTGGGCCGTCTGCGGCGCGGGGACGGGCGGCCGCCTGGAGACAGGCTCCTTCGGAAGCTGGGCCGAAGAACGGGGGGGCGCGCAAAACCGTTATACCGCGGCCTTTGCCGACTGGCTCGACGACGACTCCAAGCCGCATCCTTCCCATGTAGAGCAGGCCTACAACGGTTTCGAGGCCGTTGAGGCGGTATGTATCAGCGCCCTGGACAAGCTAAGGGTGGATCTGCCCCTTGACGGGGCCTTCCGCGACACGGATACTGTCCAACGGATGAGGCGGGAACTCCCCGGCCTGCCGCGCCGCCCCCTGCCCTTGCTGTAAAAGGAGGAATACCGTGGAATACTTTCAATTAGGCAAAACGGATCTGTTCGTTTCCCCCCTGTGCTTGGGGACCTCAAAGTACGGGACCGGCTTATCGAAGGAATTCGCCTTTCGGCAGCTTGACGCCTTTGTGGAGCGGGGAGGTAATTTTATTGATACCGCCCATGTATACGGCGACTGGGAGCCGGGAGAAAGCGCGCGCAGCGAACGTGTGCTTGGGGAATGGCTGCGGAAAAACAAGGGCCGGGAAAAACTCGTGATAGCCACCAATGGCGCCCATCCGCGCCTGGAAACGATGTCCCTTTCTCGCTGTACGCCCCTGGATATTGAAACGGATTTAAACGAGAGCCTTAGTTGCCTTGGCGTTGATTGCGTCGATCTCTATTTTTTACACCGGGATGACGTGGCACTGCCGGTTTCACACATGCTGGACTGTCTTGAAAAGGCCCGCGGGGAGGGAAAAATCAGACACTATGGCTGTTCCAACTGGACGCTCCCGCGTATCCGGGAAGCCGACGCCTATGCCCGGCAGACGGGCATTGAAGGCTTTTCCTGCAACCAGCTTATGTGGAGTCTCGCCCAGACGAATGTCGAAAAGATCCCCGATAAATCCATGGTCGCCATGGATTCTGAAACCTACGAGTGGCACAAAAAAAGCGCCATGAGCGTAACCTCTTACCATTCCACGGCCCACGGCTGGTTCGCGAAACAACACGCGGGGGAAACGGTAACGGACAGATGCCGCGATCTGTATGAAAACGACACAAACACCGCTATTCTCAGCATCGTGTCCCGCGCCGCCAAACAGCTTTCCCTCAGCGTTACCGACATATCCCTTGGATATATGACGGCCCAGCCCTTTTCATCCGTACCGATAACATCCTTCAGCAGCGACAGCCAGCTTGACGCGGGGATGCGTGCCTGTGAAGTAAAACTGCCCCGGGCGCTTGTCGATGAACTCAACGCCGCCAAGGGTCTTGTTCTCCGGCATCGGCCGGGCCCTGCCGGCGCATTTCGCTGGGAGTAATGGCATAATGCTGTTTAAAAACCGTGTTAAAATAGTTAACGTTTTTAAAACCACATTCCGAAGCGATCTGCTTGAGCGGCATATCGGTATTGGCAAGCATGGTCATACTTGAATTAAGCCGTATGTTGTTTATATACGAAGCGAGGGTCTGGCCGGAAAGTTTTTTAAACTGCCGGCTTAGATGTTCGGGCGTTACATGGAGCTGCTGCGCGATGTCGGTGATTTTGAGGGGAAACGAATAACCTGTGTCCGCAACCTGTTTGACCCGGGCAAGGAAGCTGGCGTCTTCAAGATATTCCAGGCTGTTTTTTAGATCGTGGAGCAGGGCAATAAGATTATTCAACATAAGTGATGAAATCGGCAAATCCTGTACGGAGTGGCCGGTTATTTTTTTAAGGATTGAGAGGATCTTGCTCCGTGTTTCAGGGGGAACTTTTACCGCAAAAGGTTCCTGGGGAGGAAGTAAAATATGGCGATCATTGGCAATAAGAAATTTGATGCCGTAAACATCAGGTTTGTCGGTCCGGGACAAAATAGTTTCGTGGATCAGCCGGGGCGGAACAAAACAGAAGGTTCCGGATGAAAATTCCACCCAGTGATCCACAATAAAATAATAACCGGTTCCTGACGCGCAGTAATCGATCTGATACTCTTTGGCATGGAAATGCCGGGGGAAGCCTTTAAAACTTACATCAACATGGCGGGCGGCAAATATAATGTTGCTTTCGTTGATCATTTCGTCAAGGCGCTGTAAAAAACGTCCCAGGATGCCGGCGCTTTTATCCCGTTCTTTGAGAAGGCAGGCGGACGCGAGATTGACGCTGAGATCCAAAAATTCGTTTTTGAATTCATTAAGAACAATACTATTATCAACATTGTTCCAGGGAATTTTACCGGAGAACCGGAAGGAAATATAAAAACAGTCGGTGTCTTCTTTATCGCATTTTATAGTGAACTCTTCACCGGGGAAAATAAAAAACATCTGGTAAGCGTGGATGTCTTTCCAGTTTCCGTTGTGCATAAGGGTTCCGGAATTTTCCTTGATAAAGAAAAAAATCCGGCAGCTTTCCTCACCCGGATTAGGGGCAGAGTTTCCGCGGGTCCTGGTTTTGAAAAAACCGCCGGAAGCGACGCCGTTGACATGGGCGGCATCGGAAAGGCGGTAACAGATTACACCGGTCAAATTTTCAAACATCGCTACCCCAAGTCTTTTGAGAAAATAGTATAAAACCGCCGCGGGGAATTTACAATGGCCGCGAATCAAAAATCCAGAAAAACATCAATTTTCCGAATCTTTTCAATGTTTTTACTCTGATTATTTGATGTTTTTTGCATGGTAAAGAAAAGGAGGTATATTATTCCGAAAGGATCGGTGGTGAATGAAGGAACAGGACTATTTTAATCCGGTTTTACGCGGCGATACCGGCGCCCTGAAGAGGGCCCTGTATAAATCTATGGGATTTACCGACAGGGACCTGGCGCGGCCTGTTATTGCCGTGGCGAATTCTTACACCGACGCCAATCCGGGGCACTTTAACCTGAACCGGTTATACGAACAGGTCAAACGGGGCATTGAAGCCGCCGGGGGAACCGCCATGGTTTTCGGCTGTACCGCCCCCTGCGACGGCATCGCCGAAGGCCACGAGGGCATGCGGTATATACTGCCTTCCCGGGATCTTATCGCATCGTCCATTGAATGTATGGTCAGGGCGCACCGCTTTGACGGCCTCGTGCTGCTGGGATCCTGCGACAAGATTGAGCCGGGCATGCTGATGGCCGCCGCCCGGCTTGATATTCCCGCGAT
>JAIRRR010000080.1 GCA_031255875.1 Treponema sp. | reverse complement strand
AGCTTGCCGCTGAAGCCAACTTCAAGTTCGTCCGCCCATTGTTCGTATGACCGCCGGGAGCTGCGCCAAGCCGGACTATCTGAAATCGCGGCGTCAAGGGCGAAGAGCACGGCGGTCGCAAAAGCGGAAAAGCTGTTGGCCTTTCTGAAGTGAATGATCGGAGGGAGGACGAGCCGGAGATCGTCCGCCAGCAGGGCGATCTCCCTCAACCCGGCTCTCCCAATTTCCGGTAACAAGATTAGTGTTTGCCGCGGTATTGCTGTCAATGACTGCGCTGCCGGTAGAACCGCTTATAGAAAGAGTAGGCGCCCATTCCGGACGCATAGGATGAGCGCTATGGGCAAATTCTTCATGATGCGCCTCCTGGGTTTTAATTCCCCGCAGGGGCGGCTGAATAGTTACGCGCAAGGGATAGGAGGGGTGCCGCCCCAAAGGGCGGCAGACCCGGCGCGAAGCGCCGGGGCCGGAGCGGGTACGCGGAGCCCCGGATAGCCCGGCCCCGCCGCAGGCGGGGATGCGCCCAAATTCTCCTAACGCAAAAACAGAGAGAGGACAAAAACCCCGGCCATGCCGCAGAGGCCCTCTATCAGGGTGGCGGCGGTCTGGGTCTTGTAGCCCTGTTCGGGCGTCATGCCTCCGAAGTTGGTGACCACCCAAAAGTAAGAGTCGTTGGCGTGGGACACGGTCATGGCGCCGGCGGCGATGGCCATTACCGCGAGGGCTGTCCGGGGAGGGGAGTCCAGCCCCAGGGTGCCCAGCAGGGGCGCTACGATGCCGGCGGTGGTAACCAGGGCTACTGTGGAGGATCCCTGGGCGGTCTTGAGAATCGCCGACAGGAGGAAGGGGAAGAAGATCCCGATGGTGGCGATGGAGGCGGCGTTGGCGGTGATAAAGGCGACGATGCTGGTGGAAGCGATGACCCTGCCCAGGACGCCGCCCGCAGCGGTGATGAACAGAATGGGGCCCACGATCTTCAGGGTTTCGTTGGTGATCCCGTAGAACTCTTCCAGTTTTTCGGCCGCCGCGATCTGCCAGACGGCGAAGAGAACGCCCGCCGCCAGGGCGATGATGGGGGTGCCCAGGAAGCTGAAGATCCGGAGGGTAAAGCCGGTCCACCCGGCCATGGAGGCAATGGAGCCCAGGGCCATAAGGATGATGGGGACGATGATGGGAGCCAGGGAGAGAAAGCCGTTGGGGAGCGTCCCGTAGCTCGCCTTGATTTCATCGTAGGTTTCGGTCACCGAATCGATTTCGATGTCTTCCACCGATTTTACCTTGGCGCCGATATACCGGCTGAAAAAATACGCGCCGATCAGGGCGGGGATGGAAACCAGCGCGCCCAGGCCCATGACCAGGAGCAGATATTCCCCGGCCCTCTCGCCAAAGAGGGTATTGGCCGCGGCGATAGGCCCCGGGGTGGGGGGGATAAAGACGTGGGAAGCGTAGAGGCCCGTTGACAGGGCTACGGCCAGGGACACGCTGCTTACCTTGGTCCGCCTTACCAGGGCCTTCCGTATGGGGTCCAGGATGACGAAGCCTGAATCGCAAAACACCGGGATGGAAACTACCCAGCCCATGAGCTGCACGGCCAGGACCGGGTGCTTGGGCCCCACCAGTTTGATAACCATGTCGGCCAATTTAAAGGCCGCGCCGGTAGCCTCCAGGACGGTTCCGATCAGGGCGCCCAGGATGATGACGATGCCGATGCTGGTGAAGGTTCCCGAAAAGCCCGCGCCGATGACGGTGGCGATGCCGTCCACGGTTCTGTCGCCCACCCTGGTATTTACCAGGGGGATCCCCGCGACCAGGCCGAAAAGCAGCGAGATTCCCATGATCGCCAGGAAAGGATGGATTTTGAGTTTTGAGATGGCCAGGATCATCACAATAATCGCGATGATGAAAACGACAATAAGACCGATGCCGGACATAAATACCTCCAAAATTACAAATTTTCTAAGAATACTGCAATTATCCGATGCCGTCAATCGAGCGCATTTGCATTCGCATTTGCAGCTGCCGGAGGATTTGCAGCGCCCTGCTCCTCGTCGCTTATCATCGCCTCCTGCTCCAGCCTTACGCGGTTTTCGATCATGTAACTGATGCAGGGGAGGCAGTCCGCCAGTTCCTGCCGCCGGGCAAGGTCCCGCAATTTGCCGGCGTATTCCTCCGTTACGGGCAGGGCCAGGGCGGCGTGCCTGGCAAGCTCGTGCCCGTCCATGCGGTAGGGGCGGGCGTCCTCCCGGATTTCGCGGCGCAGGCGGGCGAGCATGGAAAACCCGCCGTAATCGATGTCGCCCCAGTGGTACCAGGGGCAGCCCTCCGGCGCAGCGGCGGCCAGCGCCCGGAAAAAAGCGCCGCGGGAGGGGCTGAACTGCCCGCCGTGGTACACCACGAGCTCGCCGCCGCCGGGGTTCCGGCTGATGTAACTGACGTAGTTCGCCTTGTTCTCTATCGAAAGCAGGCGGGCAAGGCCGGGGGGGAGGGACAGGCGGCCCCGCTTAAAGTCCGGATAGCCGAGGGAGGCGCCGTACCTGAGCGGGGAAAAGTCGAGCGCCCCGCCGCCGGGGCCGAAGCTTACGGCCAGGGGGCCGCGGAATTCAAAGCGCTCGGGATAGCGGGCTATGCCCGCGAAGGCGAGGAGTTCCTCGTCGCCGCTGTCTTCCTCGCAGTCGGAATAGCGGCGGATTATGTCGAGGAAGCGTTTTTTTACCGAGGCTTCGAAAATTTTGGAATCGCCGAAACAGCGGATCGAAAAGGCCCTTTCCAGAATTTCGGCCTTTTCCGCCAGCCCGTCCGCGAAGAGCAGCGCGCGGAAGAGGTTCCGCCGTTCCGCGTTGTCCGCGGGAAGCCTGCCTCCCGGCGAACGGTTCCGCGCAAGGCTGTCCCGGCAGTCTTCCAGGAAGCGGCGCATCCAGGGGCTTTTTATCCGGGCAAGCAGGTCCGACACTTCCGCGCCGATTTCCCCGGCAAGGGCGGCCCCGGGCTTCCTGCCAAGGAAGGAATAGGCTGCGGCGATGGAGCCGGAGGTATCGGCGTTAAGGGAAACCTGGGCGATAATGTGGTTTTCTTCGCGCTTCATCCAGCGGAAGCCGACCAGCCCCTTTTCCGCCAGGTCCAGGACGGCCCGGTTGATTTCCTGCCGGCGCTCCGCGTCCTCGATGTTGTAGCGCCCGTAATCGGAAAGGCCCGAATCGTAGAGCCGGATTTTTATCCTCCGCGTGGGCGCGGCCCCGGTCCTGAAAAAAACGCTCCGCTCGTATTTGTCCAGCAGGATGGAAAGCAATTCCTTTCCTGCGGATTCAGAGGCCAAGGGCCCCCCCCTCCCCGGCCTCGGTTTTCCTTGGGTCGAAACTGACGACGGAAGAATTCTTCTTGTCCCGGAAGACCAGCAGATTCCTGTCCGCGAGCGGGGCGATGTCGCCGATTTTATCGGAAGGCGCGGAGAGTATGACCTGGAAGTTGAATTTCCGCAGGAGCCCGATGCTGCTCGTAATACGCTCGCTGTCCATTTTGGAAAAAGCCTCGTCAAAGATGATGATCCTGGCGGTGCCCGCTTTCCTGTCCCGGCCTATGCGGTAGAGCTGGGTAAAGGAAGCGAGGACGGCGATGTAGAAGGGCGTCTGGGTTTCGCCGCCGGATTTTTTCCCCAGGGTCCTCGACAGGCGCTGGGATTCCCCCTCGCTGTTGGTAACTTCAAGGTCGAAGGAAAGGTAGGTGCGGTAATCCGTGAATATCTGCACCCGTTTTTCATAGTCGTCCCGGCCTTCGGCGCGTCTGCCGTCTCCCTCGTTGGTAATGATCGCGAAAAGCTCGGCTATCTCGTCGCGGTACTTCGCGTTGAAATGCTCGGAAAGCAGATTGTAGCCGCCGTCGAGCAGCATGGGATCGACTATCATGTCGTAGTAGCGTTTGTACTCGGCCTTGGGGATTATCCTGAAACGGTAGCGGTCCTCCCCGAAGGAGCTTGAGGAAAGGGCGGCGTTGAGATTGTCAATCTGCTGTCTGGCGTCGTGGATGTTGTTCTGGAGCCGGCTCAGGAAATCTTCCCGGAACTGCTCGTAAGCCTTGGTCCGGGCGTCCTCGATTTTCGCGCGGTATTCGGGAAGCTTGTTTTCCCCGAGTTCCTGGCGGACGGCCTCCCAGGCATCGTTGTCCCCGGCGCCCGTATCGTAACCCATCTTGTAACGGTCATTGTAGACGCGCCGGAGCTCCCGGAGCTCGTCCCAAAATTTTTCCTTCGCGTTTTTCGAGCGGCTCAGTTCCCGGGGGAAGGCCCCGGCTATTTCCTCCGGCCGGCCCCTTTCGGCAAACTCTTTCCGGTAACGGGGCTCGCCGGCGGCCTCGACCCATTCTGCGGAATAATTTTCCGCAATGCGGCCCTGTAACGCCGCAAGCTCCCCCTCAAGCCCGGGGATGGTTGCTTCCCGCAGGGTCCTCAGCTTTTCACGGGAAACGCCGTGTTCTTCGGTATAGACGCCAATCTCGGCCCGCGACTCTTCGTAGATCCGGTCAAGGGTCGCTATACGCGCCGTAAGGGCTTCGATAGCGCTCCGGTCAACAGCGGCCAGATTCTTCCTGAGGTCCCGGATCTCCTCTTCCCGGCGGGGTATATTCCCCATCGCGGAGGCCGCTTCCACCAGCCGCCCCGGCTCGCCCTCCCCGGGAATGACCAGCGCCGCCAGGGGGCCTGCCGCCTTTCCAAGCGCTTCCAGGGCGGCGGAAGTTTCCCCCAGGCCCCGCAGTTCCTGCCGCACGTCCGCAAGGCGCTGGAGTATGGCGCCCTGGCCTATGGCGGGCCTGGCCCAGCGCGCGGGATTCATGGCGCGGGCGGTGTAGTTTTGGTAAAGCATCCCGTCGTCGGTCACGGACGTTTTGAAATTCCGAAGCTCCTTTGCCTTGCCGCACTTCATGACGCGCCCGAGCGTGTAATCCAAAAAGACGCGCACATAGTGGTTTTCCGTGGTAATTTCTTCCGCGAGGCTTCCCGGCTCGGCCCTGGGCGAAAGTTTTTCGATTTTTTCGATGTCCACAAGGCCCGTATTGTAAATACTGCGTTCCCTTTTAATTGAATCGTACACGTGGAGGGCGGTGTCGAAATGTTCGGGCGGCACGATAAGGTAGAACTTCTGCGTGTTAAGGTAGCCTTCGATAACGTTGCGCCAGCGTTTCTCGGGGATCTCGGCGGCTTCCGCGACGATGAGGACCGCTTCCTCTCCGGCGCCCTTGATGCGGAGGCGGCCCGCGATTGCCGCCTTGAGATCCGAAACCTCGCGGGGGAACTGGTACACCCCCGCCTCCAGGGAGCGCTCCTCGGCCCTAAGCTCCCGGCTGCGCTGGGCGATCCTCCCTTCCTCGTCGCGGAGCCGGGCGGCGAGTATGCCCGACTGCGTGCGCAGGCCGTCCGCCGCGAGCACGCGGGACTCTACCGCCGCAGCCCCGGCGCTGCCCAGGGCTTCCGGATCGGCGGGATCGAAGCCGTCGAGGAGGGAAGAAAAACGGGCGGCTTCGGCGCGGAGGTTTTCTATCTGCGGGACCAGAAGGGGATCGAACAGGGACGGGGAAAAGACGGCCGCGCCTTCGGCAAGGGAAACGGCCTTCGATCTCCAGGAAGAGGCCAGGGCGGAAAAGCGCCGGGAAACGGTTTCAAATTCTTCCCGGATAATTTTAATCTCGTCTTCCTTTTCGCGTATCTGTTTTTCAAGATGCTCCACAACGCGGGCGGCCTCGTTGTTCATCAGCTGCACGCGCAGCTCGTCCCGCTCGTTCCGCGTTTCGTCAAGGCGCCTGTTCGATGCCTCGATGGATGCGGCAAGTTTTTTTATCTTTTCCGCAAGCAGCCCCTCTTCGGCCCTGTGGTTTTGGATGGCGGCGATCTTTATATCCGAGCCGGCCTTTTCAATCAAATAGGCGTAAAGCAGCTCGCTTTTCCGCTGGGTGTCGAAATTCCCGTAGGACTCGGCTATCAGGTCCAGCTCCCCGATACGTTTCCGCAGTATGGCCTCTTCGTCTTCGAGGCGGGTATAACTGCGGATATTTTCCTGGAGGCCGCTTACATCTACCGCCTGGGGGGTGTCGCAGACAAATTCGGAGATGAATTTCTGTATGTCCACATTGGGATCAAAGGAAACCGCCCGCTTGAGGAGCTGGCTGAAACGGCGGCCCTGCAAAGCGCCCAGCTTGCCGTAAAAGTCTTCCTGGAAACTCTGGTTGGTGTCGGTGGTAAAGTAACTGCCCTGGGCGTAGCGCTCGCGAATCCAGGAACGCAGGGCCGCGATATCCATGGCCTTCCGCCCGGTAAGCGTGGCGTCGGTAAATTCGTGTTCGGGGATACTGCCGTTAAAACGGAAGAAAAGCCGGGGATAGTCGTTTTCCGAATACACGTCGAAGCAGCAGCCGGCCGTAAAAGCAGATCCTTTTTCGTCATCAAAAAATTCCAGGGCGATATAGCTCGAAAACCTGCCCCCGCGCAGGTACTTGAAGCCCGAATCCTCGTCGTCGCCCAATTCGCCCAGAAGATAGCCCCGGAGAGTCCGGCTGTTTTTCCCGCTGGCGGCCTTGTTAAAGGAATTCCCCGAGGTGTCCGCCAGCAGCACCAGCTGGAGGGCGTCGATAATAGTGGACTTGCCGGATGCGTTTTTCCCGGTAAGGAAGTTGATCATGTCAAATTCGATTGTCTCGCGGACAAAGTAATGCCAGTGGATGAGGAGCAGCTTTTTCAGAATTTTCACAGCAATTCCCCCTCCTGCCCTCCGCCGGCATTTTCCCCGCCGCCGCTGCTTTCGCCGCTTTCGCTGCCGCCGGCCTTCATGTCCTCGATTTCAGTGTAAAGGGTATTGATGCCCTGGTTGGGAATTATGGAAAGAATTGACGGGAGTATCAATATTTTGTTTCCGTCGCCGTCCCAGGGGGAGGTTTCCGTCTTCCGGATAATATTGAAATGCGCCAGGGTGCGCTGGGCCTCGATCCGCTCCTTCTTGGTGGTCTCCCTGCCGGTCTTCCCCTTTTCCAGCAGGCCGAAGGTGCGCATCTTCCCGACAACTTCGGGGGTGTCGGTCATTACGACCTTGTAGCTCCCGGCGTCTTCCCGTTTTTCCTCGTAGATGAGGCGGCACATATAGAGGAAGAGGGTAGTAAAACGATCCAGGCGGAAACGGTTATGGTCATAACGGTTGAAAAGCGAAATGACGCCGTAGTTGTCGTCCTTCTCAAGGCGCCAGCCCGAAAGATCGAAATAATCCCTGAACAGGTCAAAGAGGCGGGACACGGTCTGGTAATCCCGGTTCGGCAGGGTCATCTGGCGGGAAGGCTGGTACTCGTAGCGCACCATGTAGGTATGGGACAAAAGATAATTCGCCAGGCGGCGGAAATCGTCCCGCTCGCCGCTGTTGAGCTTTTCGTATTCCTCAAGCATTTACCCGCGATCCTTTCCCCGGACAGATCCGGAAGCGGCGCCCGCCACGCGCCTGCTGAATTTCATTTTCGGAATAACGTAGCCGTTGACATTTACCCGGCCTTTTTGCAGTTCCACGTCGTAATCCATACCGCGCTCGCGCGACCGGGCGACTGCCAGGATGAGGAGGATGAAATCCGTGTCGTCATTGATGGGAAGCGTCCCGCTTTCCGCCACGGCCCGGCCCGAATCGAAAAACGATTCCACAAAGCGGCAGATCCGTTCCGGCGGGTAAACGTTTTTCAACTGCTCCGCCAGGCTTTCCATCGCCTCGGCCGAGAAGAATTTGCTGTCGGCAATTTCGAGCGCCTCCCCGCTTATCCTGCGGCCCAGGGGGTTCCTGTGGAAGACGGAAACGCCGTCGATAAACTGCTGGCGGTATATGCCGATATGCGCCTTTAGCCTGGACTCCAGGGTTTCGCGCAAGCGCCCGCGCCGGGGCCTGCCTGCCGCGACAACAGCCGCGTAGGCCTTGAATATCTCAAGGAGCTTTCCCCTTACGCTCTGGTCGGCCGTCATCATGTAGGTCATCTTTTCTATGGAATTCTTGGTATAAACGCCGTGCTTGCGGTCGATTTCGTTTATTATATTCCCGATAATTGCGTAAGTGTCCTGCACATAATCTATAGCCGACAGTATTTCCGCCTCGGCCTCTTCTTCGCCGTATTTCCGCACCGTCATGGCCCGCCCGCGCATCCCCGCCAAAAGATCCTCGTCCTCCCGGATCTTCACGAGCAGTTCCCGGACCGGTGCCATAAACCTGTAAAAGGAATCCATGGTTTTTATGGGATGGTAGATACGGTCAGTCATGGGCTTGTACTTTTCAAAGTGATTTTCCAGCAGCTCGTTTATGTTGTTCTGTTCCTGGATGCGCCTGATATAGGCGCGTATATTATGGTAAAGGCTTTTCAATTCATAAACAAGCGTTTCGGTATTCCGCCTGGCGGCAAGGACCGCCTCGTAATATTCCCTTGGCTGTTCGTGATTCGCCTGCTTCAGGGCGGAATAAGTGGAAAACACCAGGGAACTGTACTCGTGTATTTTTTCGTCCCTCATCTCGTCCAGAAGCTGCATCATCCTGATGGCGTAGTCGCGGGGGGTAATGATCTCGACAAACGAGCCGTCAAGGATCTCCCTGTCCGCCCACCCGGTTTTGACGATCCGGTTGAGGATGAGGTGGGCCTTCGCGTTCGACGAATACCCGCCCTGGCCCTCCGCAGTCTCGGGCACGTCGGGGCTCTCGTCCTCTTGTTCAATGATAAAATTCCGGTCTTCCAGGAGGCCGGTAAGGGACGAAATATAGTCGCTTACCGGTATGTTGAGGTTTTGCTTGAGGTACTCGTTCAGCAGCATCAGCGCGTCAAAATAGATCTCCCTGTTTCCTGACGCGAGAATCGAGAAAAAATTGCCGGGAACAAGGGAAAAAATATTCACGGGACCGCCTTTAAATGAGGGTATTGTACCATAATACCGAGGCAGTTTGTAGAGGCTTTTTGAGGCGCAATTCCGGCGGCCGTACCGGGATTTTTGCGCCGCCAGGCCGCTAGGCCGCCAGCAAGCGCAAAAATCCGCAGGCGCTAGTTCAGGCGCTGGGCCTGGCTTTTCCAGACCTGGCTGCTTTCAAAACCGTCGAGGGTTTGTATCAGGGCGAGCCAGTAGTCCGCCTCGTTCTGGGAGGTGTAGGGGCCTATCCTTACGCGGTAGAAGGTTTTGCCGTCCAGGTCCCTGTTCTCGATGATCGAGGTGATGCCCTTGGTGGCCAGGGTCTCCTTTGCCCCGTCGGCGTGGACCTTGGTGGAAAAAGAGCCGGCCTGGACCCAGTACGCGTCGTAGGTATTCCGCCTTGGGGCGGCCGGTTTGGGCGCGGAAGCGGGTTTCGCGGGCGCAGGCTGCTTTGCGGGCGCCGGCTTCGCGGCGGAAGCCGCCGCAGGCCTGGCCGGGGAAGCCGCCGGCCTGGATTCGCCGCCCTGCCTTTGGGCCGCCGGCCGGGTTTCGGGGAGCAGCGGGACCCTCGCGCC
>JAIRRR010000228.1 GCA_031255875.1 Treponema sp. | reverse complement strand
TCGCCTACGGTCTTTTCCGTTTCCAGGGTGATATCCGCTGTTTTCCCGTTAATGTAAATGTCCATTCAAATTTACCCTTATATAATTATATATCGCCTTTATTAAGGGTGATCATTAGTTTTAACACGAGGAATGGCTTTTTTTAACGCCGATTATTGTTGTTGTTGGCCTGCTGGCTGAAACTGTCCAGGGAAGTGGACATCTGTTCCATGCGGCTGTAGGCCCCTTCCATCTGGGCGTACTGGTTTTTCAGGGTCATTTCCCTTGCGGCAAGCTGGCGTTCCATGGTGTCGATGCGCCGGGTGTCCTGGTTCACGCGGGAATCGATGGTCCCGGTTTTCAGGGCGATGATCCCCCCGGTTTCTATATACGGCTGGGTAAGCCTGTCCAGGGCAAAGGCGAGGCCGCTGTCCGCAAGCATGTCGCCGTCCGTGTCGAAGCCGAAAAGCTGCTGGACCGCGGGCAACCGGCTTTCCAGGGCGTTGTCAAGGGCCTTTTCGTCGATTTCCAGGTAGCCCCGCAGCCGCGAAGGGTCGTAGCCCGTGCTTGCCCCGGAACTCCGCACGTCCGTCCCTATCCCGATCTGGGCCAGGAGGTTCAGGTCCATGTCCGAAGTAGGGTAGGGGGTGGAGCCCGCCCGCTGGAGGCTGCCCCGGAAGGAGCTCAGGGTGGAATCGCCCACGAAGATCCCCAGCCGTTCCCTGAGCGAATCCCGCTCCTCCCCGCTCAGATAGCCCAGGTCCTCGATGATGCGTTCGTCGGTGCGGGTAAGCACGTTCAGCTCCGCCATAAGCCGGTTGTAGTTCCCCACCAGGGCGATGAGCGAATCCTTGATAGTCTCCCGGTCGGGTTCCACGCCCAGCGTTACCGGCCTTTCGGAGGCCGATTTGAGGGTAAGCGTGACTCCGGGGAGTATGTCGTCGATACTGTTGGACGCCCTCTTAAGCTCGATGCCGTCCATGGCAAATTCGGCGTCGCGGGCGACGGAAACCGGGTTCATAGGCTCCAGCCCCCCGATATGCCGGGGATCGTAGACGAGGATGTTCCGTATATTGATGTCCCGGTGGGTATTGCGGTTCTCGATGTTTACGGAAGCGATGGATTTATCGCCGACCAGGTCCTGGAGCCGGTACTGGTAGGGCCTGAATTCTTCGGAATCCCTGATCGCCGGAAGCCTGGCGCTCGATCCGTCGGTAAAATTCAGGGTGATAAAGGACATATCGTCCACCCGCTTCGGCGGCTCCGGGGGTATCCATTGGGGCAGGGTCACGGCCATGCCGTCGTTTTCCACGGTGATCCCGCCGTAGGTGACGGAGCCGGCGTCCGGGATATCCGGCCCCGGGGGCGGCTCGGGAACGGCCGCCATCTCCTCGCTGAAGGTCTCGGTAGAGGCCTCGAAGGTAAAGAGGAGGCCCGGATCCGGCGGGATCGAGGTTCCCAGAAGAACGGACGCGCTCCCGCCGGCGCCCGCCCAGAGCTCCCCCTTTTCCACCGCGATAAGCTGGACGCTGCCGGCGCCCGCCCTGACCGAATTTTCGGTCAGACCGACCGGCCTGCGGGAATCGTTCGCCTTCTCCATCATGCCGCTGTCAAGGGCGAGTTTTTCGGCGTCGCCGGAAAATGCGAGCCGGTTGCCCTCGCCGGTCACCAGGGATTCGATGAGCAGGGACCTGGTGCCCCGCTGCACCGTGATAATGCTGGCCTGGACTACGTTTTTCCCGCGCCGGTTCAGCGATTCGGTAAATTCCCTCAGAGTCCCCCCGCGGAAATTGAAGTTTACCTCGTCCTTTCCCACGGCAAAGGTGTAGTCCCCGGGTTCTATCCTGAAGCTGTCGTCAAGGGGCGCGGAAAGGAACCTGTCCGCCTGGGCGATCTGCCTTACCGTGAAGCTCCGCTCCTGCTCAAGGGCCTCCCGCGTGGCCGAGCCGCTTATGACGGAGCTGTCCTGGGAATTGACGATACGGTCGTTAAAGGGGTTTTGGAAGGAGAAGAGCAGCCGGGCGCTGTCCTTCAGGGCGGTCATGCGCCGGCTTACATCCTGCCAGTAGGTTTTCTCGTTTCTTAAACGCTCGACGTTCCTCTCGACGCGCTCCCGGGGGATGCGTTCGACCTTCATCAGGTCTTCGATGAGTTTTTCAGTGTTAAACCGGCTCTTTACGCCCGGCACATAGATGTCCGACATATCCCGCTCGTGTTCCCCGCGTCCGCCCCCCGGCAATCAATTTCACAAAGGCTTCCGGCGGCCCGGATTTACACCCTTTCGTCAAAGAAAAAGCCGATGGTTTCCTGGATTCTGCTGTGCAGGCGCTGCAGTTCTTCCGGGGGCAGAATCTTGATCACTTTATCGGTTTCCGGATCGATCACCTTTACGGTTATTTCGTGGGATTCGTAATCGACCATGAACTTGAGCTTGCGGTTAAGGGCAAGGCTTACCCGCTCCAGGTCGGCCGCGCGCGATTCTACAGCCCCGCGGCGCGTGTTTCCCGGCGCCGGGGCGGCGGCCTTGCGGACAGCCGGGCGTTCCGGCAGGCTGAATTCCGGCACCGGAGCGGCTGCGGCCCTGCCGGTCGGGGCAGCGAACTGTATATTCATAATACTTCCTTGTATAGGCGTTTCAACAGCGGCCCGTCCTGATGCCCGGGGCGCCCCAAAACGCTCAAATCCAAAATTCTTACCTCCCTGTAAGAATACCTTTTCCAAAAAAGAGACGGGGAAGGGCGCGAACTTCCCCGTCCCGGCGTTCTTAAAAGACGACGTCCAGAGGTCTTTTAACCACGCTATTTAACCCAAAAGCTGGAGTACCGACTGGGTCCGGGTATTGGCCTGGGCCAGCATGGCGTTCCCCGCCTGGGACAGAATCTGGTCCCTGGTATAGTTGACCATTTCTGAAGCCATATCCGCGTCCCTGATCCGGGATTCGGCCGCCTGCAGGTTTTCCGCGGCAATCGCGACGCCCTCGGCCGCCATTTCAAAGCGGTTCTGGTAAGCGCCGAGATCGGCCCGCTGCTGGGAAATCTGCATCAGGGCATTGTCAATAGTGCCAATGGCCTGGTTGGCGGCCTCCGGGGAAATGATGGAAATAGTTCCTTCTTCCCCCTGCGCGCCCTGCAAACCGAGCGCCTGGGCGGACATATTGCCGATATAGACCTGTTCGTTCTGGTCCATATTGGCGCCCACCTGGAGCAGCATAGTCCTGGTGCCGTCCTGCCGGGCAAAAGCCCCGGTCAAAAGATTCATCCCGTTGAATTGAGCATGGCTCGCAATCCGGTTGACTTCGTCGATTAACTGGGACACTTCCACCTGGATCTGCATACGATCCTCATCGGTATAGATACCGTTTGCGGATTGTACCGACAGCTCCCGCAGGCGGTGCAGAATATCCTGGGTCTCCTGAAGGTAGCCTTCAGTAGTCTGGATAAACGACACACCGTTCTGTATGTTCCGCTCGGCCTGATTAAGCCCCCGGATCTGGCTCCGCATTTTCTCGGAGACCGCGAGGCCGGAAGCGTCGTCGCCCGCCCGGTTGATCCGCTGGCCGGAGCTGAGCCTTTCAATGCTCTTTGCCACGTCGCCGTTGGTAACCCCCAGGCTGCGGTTCGCGTACAGGGCGCTCAAGTTGTGATTAATAATCATAAGATAACCCTCCTTGCTATGGTTTCATCCCGGCAATCCCTTGCCAGGACCGGACCGCACGGCCGGCGTTTTCCGGGGTTTCGCGTCAGTTCTCCGGGATCCGCCGGCTTGCGGAACGGACCGGTCATCGCTGGAAGCGCCCTTCCGGGCTTTGAACCCGGGCGGGGCCCCCCGCCGATAAGCGATCCGTGCCGCCGTGCCGCAAGCGCGCCGTACCAGGAACGGCGCAGGGTGTTTGTCAAATACCTTGGTTTGACGGAGGGCTTCCGCCCTCCGCCTCACCCTCAAATATAAAGCTTTATTGGAGAAGTTGCAATACCGAACTGGTCCGCTGGTTCGCCTGGGCCAGCATCGCCGTCCCCGCCTGGGACAGGATCTGGTCCTTGACATAGCTGACCATTTCGTTGGCCATGTTGGTATCCCGGATGCGGGATTCCGCCGCCTGGAGGTTCTCGGCCCCGATGTCGAGGCCCCGGACCGCGTGTTCGAGCCGGTTCTGGTACGCGCCCAGATCCGCCCGCTGCTTGTTGATCTTTTGCAGGGCCGCGTCCAGGACGCCGATGGACCTGTTGGCTTCTTCCGGGCCTTCCAGGGAGATGATCGACTCGTCCTGCATCTGCCTAAGGCCGAGGCTGCTGGCGGTCATGGTGCCGATGAAAACCTGCTCCCGCTGGTCCATGTTTGCCCCGATATGCAGCCACATGGAGGCGGTGACCACGTTCTCGCCGGCCGCCCGGGCAAAACGCCCGGTGAGCATGTTCATGCCGTTGAACTGGGCGTGGCTGGCAATGCGGTCCACCTCGTCCACAAGCTGGGAAACTTCCACCTGGATCTGCATGCGGTCTTCCGCCGTGTAGATGCCGTTGGCGGCCTGCACGGCCAGCTCGCGGATCCGCTGGATAATGTCCTCGCTCTCCTGGAGATAGCCCTCGCTGGTCTGGATAAAGGAAATCCCGTTGGCAGCGTTGGCCGAGGCCTGGTTGAGCCCGCGGATCTGGCTCCGCATTTTCTCGGAGACCGCGAGGCCGGAAGCGTCGTCGCTGGCGCGGTTGATCCGCAGGCCGGAAGACAGCTTCTCCATGTCTTTGGTGAGGTAATTTTGGGTTACCTTGAGGGACCTGTCCGCGAACATGGCGGACAAGTTGTGGTTGATGATCATATCATCCTCCTTGATATTCTGTTCCCGGGCATCCTTGCCCGGGCTGCCAGGCCCGGCGGGCACGGCCCGCCGCAGGCGGAACCGTCCGGAGAGACCTTGCCGTATATATTCTCGGCCCCGTTTGCTTAAATCTTTAGTCTTTTTTTTAGTTTTTTTTTGAATTTTTTGCTTGACACCGGAAAAAAACCGGCTCTATACTGGATTCTGGGAACGTTCCCTAGGAACGTTCCCAGGCAGGGCCGGCCGGGTCTCCCGGTTTTGCCATGAAGCGCGGCAGGCTGCTAAATGCCCGTAAAGGCGGACGGTTTGAGTACGATTTTCGATGTCGCAAAAATGGCGGGAGTCTCGAAATCCACCGTGTCCAGGGTGCTGAACCAGCCGGACGACGTTAAGCCCGAGATAAAAGACGCGGTTACAAAGGCAATAAAGAAGCTGGACTATACGCCAAGCTACTTTGCCCAGGGGATAAGGACCGGAAGGACCAAAACTATCGCCATGCTCGTGCCGGATTTCAGCAACGTGTTTTACTCGGAGCTGTTCAGGGGGGTCGAGTCGGTGGCGCTGAAGTCAGGCTATATGGTAATCATCTGCAATACCGATCACCGGATTGAAGAGGAATACCGCTATATCAACAAGCTCATCGGCCGCAAGATCGACGGGATCATCTACAACACCTACAATATCAGCCGGGGAAACATTGACACCCTTACCGGGCTGACGGCCCAAACGCCTATTGTTTTTATGGACAACGTGTTCAGGAAGGGGGACGACCTTTCCTACGTGGTTACCGAGGGCCGCGACAGCACCTGCGAGGCCGTGACCTACCTGTACCGCCAGGGCCGCCGCCGTATCGGCTATATAAAAATGGTGCCCAAGATCAGCGTAATAGAAAACCGTTTCCGGGGTTATCTGAAGGGCCTAAAAAACTGCGGGCTCCCGGTAGAAGAAGAACTGATCTACCAGCCCGATCCGGCGATACTGGGGGACATCGACCACATGAAGATAGGCGCCATTGCCGGCGCGTATTTCGCCTCGCTTTCCAGGCCGCCGGACGCGATTATGGCCGGGTTCGACATTCTGAGCATCGGCTGCATGCGGGAGCTGAAAAAGCTGGGCGTAAAGATCCCCGCCGATATGGCGCTTGTAGGTTTTGACAATATCTCGCTGTGCGAGCTGGTGGAGCCGGCTTTAAGCACAATCGCCCAGCCCATAGCGAAGCTGGGCGCGGCCGCCGCGCAGATTATCATTGACAAGCTCCAGGGCAAGCCCACCCAGGACAAGATCGTTTTCCCCGGGGAACTGCTTTTAAGGCAGAGTACCTGATTAAAGGTGATTATACCCCGCTGTTT
>JAIRRR010000031.1 GCA_031255875.1 Treponema sp. | reverse complement strand
TCTGTCCATAATGTAGACACATTATGGACAGACAACCTTGAAAACCGCATTTTCGCAGCCCTTGGGCGAGAAAATGCAAGGTCTGTCCGCAAAGTAACCGACTTTGTGGACAGACACTATTTAGAGTTTGCCCGGAACGGACGGCCGGGCATTCAGGTATACGGACGAATCCGGACAAGGTTAGTTGAAGATATGATAGAAAAAACGGTAATCATAAAAAACCGGGCCGGGATTCACGCCCGGCCTGCCGCCCTCCTGGTGCAAACGATCAAGGATTTTAGCTGCTCGGTCTATATCGAGAAGGACGACGACCGGATCAACGGCAAGTCTATCATGGGGGTGCTTACCCTGGGGGCGTCCTACGGCACGGAGCTGAAGCTGATCACCGACGGCGGGGACGAAGAGGCGGCCATGGAGGCCCTGGCAAAGCTGTTCGAATCCGGCTTTGAGGAAGACTAGGAGCCGGCCGCCCTTACGGAACACTGCTTTGCGGGGCGGACGCCCCTGCGGGAATATAGAGGAGCGCGATGAAAACCGTAAGGATTCACCGGAAGAATTTTTTTATCAATGTCCGGGGCCTGATAATAATCTACCTGCTCCTCTGCGTTCTGACCGTGCTTTTTTCCCGTATCTACTTTGTCGAAATCCTGGAGGAGGGCAACGCGCCGGGAATCCTGCCCTTCATCGTCTTTCTGACCATACCCCTGATTCTGCTCGCCTTCTTTGCCGTTTCCGTGGGGAACCTGATCCGGGACCTGACTGCCCGCAGAATCGGGAGCAAGTTCCAGATCCGGCTTCTGGCCTACTTCATTGTGGTAGTGGCCTTCGCGGCCGTACCGGTAACGGTGATCACTGCCCAGGCGTCTTACGAGATGGTGCGTTTCTGGCGCTCGATCCGCCCTGAGGAGATTCTGGACAGCGTCCAGCAGCTTGCCCTTGACAACTACAGCCTCCAGTCGGACCGCTGCGAGGCCCTGGTGGGAAGCCGCTACGACCGCATCGATGCCCTGATGCGGGCCGCCGAAAACATACCGGACGGGACGGACTGGCGGGAAGAGCTTTTGTCCGGCATCCACCGCCACATTGACGAGGCGGACCTGGCGGAGATCGCGGAGGAATTTGCCGCGGTCCAGGATTTCTGGCTGCTCCCGTCCGGAAAATGGCAGAACGCGACCTTCGCGGGAAACACGGACCTGGAACTCCTTGAGCCGCCGGGCTTTCAAAGCGGCTTTGCGCCCCGGGAGCTCAGCCGCGACCCGGACATTATCAGGTACGTGCTTACGCCGGAACGGGAGGAGGCCGGATACTTTGGCGGCTTTATCCGGGTGGTAAGCTACAAGCTGGGCGGGGGCTTTGACGATACCGTCGCCTCCATCGGGGAAAAGAAATCCCGCTTCGACGCGCTCGGCGGCATTTCGGTCAGCCTGCGGCCGCTCCTCGTCTTCTACTACGGGATGTTCTTCCTTCCCACCCTGCTTATGACGGTGATTGTCGCCATCTCCTTTACCCGGCGCGTCGCCCAGCCCCTGGTGGAGCTCGCCGAGGCGACCAGGCGGGTAGCTGCCGGGGACTTTTCCATCCAGATACTGTCCCGGCCCGGCGACGAGCTGGCAACCCTGATCAGTTCCTTCAATACGATGGTCCACGATCTGCAAAAGTCCCAGGACGCCCTGATGAAGGCGGAAAAGGTTTCCCTCTGGCAAAGCGTCGCCCAGCAGTTTGCCCATGAAATAAAGAACCCCCTTACCCCGATCCGGCTTTCTGCGGAGCGGGTGCTCAGGCGCTGGCGGAACGATCCCGGCCGCATCGGGGAAATCCTGGAAAGCTCCATGATGGGCATTGTCCAGGAAGTCGAGGGGCTTTCCGGCCTGCTCACCGAATTCCGCACCCTGTCCCGGCCCATAGAGCCTTCCCAGACCTGGACGGCGCTCAAGGCAGCCGTGGAGGAATGCCTCGCCCCGTACCGGAATTCCTATCCCAACGTGCGCTTCGACACCTCGCGCATGGATCCGGAAGTCCGGGTAAAAATGGACCCGAGGCATATCAGCCAGGTGGTCAGCAACCTGGTCTTGAACGCGGCTGATTCTATGGAAAGGCGGGGGACCGTCGAAATCCGCAGCGATCTGGTAAAGAAGCGGGAAAGCCGTTTTTGCCGGCTCAGCATCCAGGACAGCGGGAAGGGCATTCCGCCGGAAAACCGGGAGAAGGTTTTTACCCCGTATTTCACCACAAAGGAATCCGGAACGGGCCTGGGGCTCCCCATCGTGGAGCGGATCGTCAATGACTACGGGGGCAGTATCTGGTTCAACTCGGCCGCCGGGGCTGGTGCTACTTTTTTCATTGATTTCCCTCTGGACGAAATTCCGCAAGAGGTCCAAAATAGAGATGATGGATGAAGCAGGCGGGGCGGCGGCCCGGATACTGATTATCGACGACGAGCAGGGGATCAGGCGTACCCTGGCTTCCATTATGGAAGACGAGGGCTACCGGGCCTTTACCGCCGAGGACGCGCTGATAGGGCTTGAAATTCTGGAGAAGGAGGCGATCAGCCTCGTCTTTCTGGACGTACTCCTCCCCAAAATGGGGGGTATGGAGGCGCTGGAGGAGATACGCCGGGGCTGGCCCGATGTCGAGATTGTCGTCATTTCCGGGCACGCCAATGTCGATATGGCGGTCAAGGCGGTCAAGCTGGGGGCCTTCGATTTTCTGGAAAAGCCCCTTTCCCTGGACCGGATACTTACGGTGTGCCGCAACGCCCTTACCATACAGGAACTCCGCAAAGAGAACACCAGGCTCCTCAAAGAGGCCAAGGATCAGGAGATCATCGGGATCAGCGGGGCCATGCGGTATGTCAAGAAGCTGATCCGCCAGGCTGCGGAGAGCGACGCGCGGATACTTATTACCGGGGAGAACGGCACCGGCAAGGAGCTTGTGGCCCGGGCTATACACCGGCTTTCGGAGCGGGCTTCCAGGCCCTTTGTCGCGGTAAACTGCGCCGCCATCCCGGAAAACCTCATCGAAAGCGAGCTCTTCGGCCACGAAAAAGGGGCTTTTACCGACGCGCACTCAAGCCGCCGGGGCCGTTTCGAGATAGCCGGCGGGGGGACCCTGTTCCTGGACGAGATTGGCGACATGTCGCTCCCGGCCCAGGCCAAGGTACTGCGGGTCATCCAGGAGCAGAAGATGGAGCGGGTCGGCGGGGAGACGACCATCAGCGTAAACGTGCGGATCGTAGCGGCTACCAACAAGGACCTGACGGAGGAATGCGAAAAGGGGAATTTCCGGCAGGATCTCTTTTTCCGCCTCAACGTAATCCCCATCCACATGCCCCCCCTGCGGGAAAGGCCCGACGACATTCCCATCCTGTTCCTCCATTTTCTGCGGGAGATGGGCGCGGGGAATATCGAGCTTGAAGAAGACGCGGTCCCCCTGCTCTCGGGCTACGCCTGGCCCGGGAACGTGCGGGAACTGCGGAACCTGGCCGAGCGCGTCACGGTAATGCATTCGGAAAGCCGTCTGGGCGCGGATTCCCTAAACGCATTAATACAGAAAAATTTTATCCAAAAAAAATCCGATTTTCCCGAGAAAAACGGAGAATCCGGGGCCGGGGAGGGTGTGCAAACCCCGGAGTTTCAGGATATACTGGATCTCGGTTATACTGACGCGAAAGGGTCATTTGAAAAACAATATCTGGAATTCCAGCTTGCCAGAAATGACGGGGTAATATCCCGGACAGCCGAAGCTATCGGAATGTTCCCCAGCAATCTCCACGC